>JAHZKN010000184.1 GCA_022600335.1 Alphaproteobacteria bacterium | reverse complement strand
GTCGATGCCTTGCGCGTAACGTGGCACCCCGATCACGCGCGCAACGAGAGCGATCGGTTGCTTCGGGAAGAGCGGATTAAGCAAATCAATATTGCTTGGGACCTCATTCAGGCTGATGCCGTGCTTTAAGACGGCTATTGGCGGTTCTAACCGTATTTTCTCGACCAGCAGAACCCTGACCACCGTGCATCAAACGCTTGTTTGAGGGGCCACGAATGACAATCGTCACCCGTGGCCGCCCCGCTTTATTTGCTTGCGTCATCTACCACTTAAGGCGTCAGAAGTGAGCGTTGCTGTGCTCAGCCACCAAACGGTGACGGGTTGGCGTGCTGCGCTGTGGCCACACCATGCGACGGCTCGGTCGTGAGCGCCGCCGGGTGGCTGCCATTAGAAAATTGCGCAACGGGGGTTGCTTGCTCCGCTCCCCCGCCTTGTTTTTCAAGGATCGGGCGAATTTCTTCTGGGTCATGAGCTTTGCGGGAACGACCATCAAAGCTCGCACCGCTTTCAATAGCTAAGTTGCCTGAGTGAATATCGCCATCAACTTCAGCTGTTGCATGCAGGATGACGCGGCTGCCTTGAATGGCACCGGACACATGGCCAAACACGTTGACCGTGTTTGCGGCGATCGATCCAGTGATCCGGCCTTCGCGACCAACTTCAAGTTCTTGAGAATGCAAGTCTGCTTGAATATCACCATTGACTCGCAATGATCCTTTGCAGCGGATGGTGATAGTCTCACCCTCGATCGACAAATCATTGCCGATCACGGACTCAGCCAATGAGTTTGCCGATGCATGATGCGCATGGGCAATGACCGACTGACCACTAGTGCGCTTTTCAGGCAAAGTATTATTTGCTGCGCTCGGAGCAGACTCTTGCTTGCGACTAAATACCATTGAGACCTCCCTCGTTTTATGATCCGCAGATAAAAAGACGCTGAGAGTTGGTCGAATTATGTCGGACGGCGAAAAGAATAATTGGTCTCTATTTGGGTATAACGTGACTGCGATTCCGGAATGTAAAGAAGACGTTGTTTTTCAAGCGAACGTGAGACCATGCAGGCCTACTCTGCGCGCGAAACAAAACTATCGACAACCCGTTTTGCTCCTGCATGATCAAATGCAATGGAAAGTTTGTTGCCATCGACACTGGTCACAGTGCCCGCACCAAACTTTTTATGCGCGACGCGATCACCAACTTGAAAGTCTGACGGAGGGGCCGTTGATGAGGCGAGTAACTCACCTTCGATGGTAACAGGTGCCTGGTTCTTGGTGCGTGGATGCACTGATTTTCCAGTGTTTTCATTGGGTTCTGCACGCGACTTTCTCTGAGCCCGCTGCCAGCCCGGCGTGTCGTACGTGCTGGCTTGCGCAGTACTCTGGTTATCAAATCGGCTGGCGGTAAATGGGTTTGACGGGTTGCTTCCGAACGACCTGTAGGCCCCACTAAATGGACTTGATGCCTCTTCAACATTCACATGATCGCCTGGCAACTCATCGACAAAGCGAGAGGGTGCCGCAGACTGATAGAGGCCGTGCGTGCGCCGGTTTTGAGCAAAGGAGACTTTGACAGCTTTGCGGGCTCGCGTGATGCCAACGTAGGCAAGACGGCGCTCCTCTTCCAAACCCTCTTGACCTTGTTCATCAAGTGCACGCTGATGTGGGAACAGACCCTCCTCCCAGCCTGGCAAGAACACACTGTCAAATTCTAGTCCCTTGGCGGCATGCAGCGTCATCAGCGAAACCCGATCACCATCGTTGGTTTGTTCCGCATCCATAACTAAGGCGACATGCTCCAGAAACCCGCCAAGGGAATCGAAATCATGCATAAAGCGAATAAGTTCTTTTAAGTTCTCCAGACGGGTTTGAGCTTGCGGGCTCTTGTCGGCCTGCCACATGGCTGTGTAGCCAGATTCATCCAGGATCAATTCTGAAGCTTCTGTGTGCTTCAATGTATCGACGGCATGACGCCAGCGCTCAAACGATTGCATGAGACCGGCCAACGAGCGGCGCGCTTTGCCGGTGAGTTCTTCTGTTTCAACGATGATCCGAGCCGCGTCTGTCAGGGTTGTGCCCTTGGCACGCGCAAGATCGCGCACACGCTGCACGGAGGTTGCGCCGATGCCCCGCTTTGGCACGTTGATGATACGCTCAAACTTAAGATCGTTTGCCGGGTTAGAGGTCACATCAAGATAAGCAATGGCGTCTTTGATTTCTGCACGTTCATAGAAACGAGGTCCGCCAATGACGCGATAGGGAAGGCCAAGCGTAACAAAACGATCTTCAAAGGCGCGCATTTGCGCAGACGCGCGCACCAAAATTGCCATTTCGTTGTAAGCGTGACCTGTACCTTTGAGGTGCTCAATGTCGTCAGCAATAATGCGGGCTTCTTCCTGATCATCCCAAGTGGCAAGCAACGTTACTTTGTCGCCGGGATTGTCTTCGGTAAAGAGTGTTTTGCCGAGCCGTCCCTGATTCTTTGCAATGAGGCCTGAAGCGGCACCCAAAATGTGTGCGGTGGAGCGATAGTTGCGTTCCAGGCGAACAACAGTGGCACCGGGAAAGTCCTTGTCGAAGCGCAAAATGTTGTCGACTTCTGCACCGCGCCAACCGTAGATGGATTGGTCATCATCGCCGACACAACAAATGTTGGTGGTGCCCTGCGCTAACAAACGCAGCCACAAGTATTGCGCGATATTGGTGTCTTGATATTCGTCGACCAGGATGTATCGAAATCGGCTCTGAAATTCTTTTAAGATGTCAGGATGTTTTAAGAACAGTTGTAAGCACTCCAGCAACAGGTCGCCGAAGTCGCAGGCATTGAGATCTTTAAGCCGGGCTTGATAGGCTTTGTACAGGTCAGCGCCTTTGCCAGAGGCAAACCCAAACGCTTCGCCAGACGGAACTTTATCGGGTGTTAGGCCGCGATTTTTCCAACTGTCGATGAGGCCTGCAAGCTGGCGTGCCGGCCAACGATCTTTATCAAGGCCTGCTGCGTCAATGACCTGCTTTAAAAGCCGGATTTGGTCATCGGTATCCAGGATGGTGAACCCAGATTTGAGGCCGACGAGCTCTGCGTGACGACGTAAAATTTTAACACCAATGGAATGGAAGGTGCCAAGCCACGGCATGGCCGCGACGGTACCGCCGATCAAACCACCGATGCGCTCTTTCATTTCGCGCGCCGCTTTGTTGGTGAACGTGACCGCAAGGATCTGTGAACCATGTGCCTTGTTGCACGCCAAGATGTGCGCGATGCGTGTCGTCAGCACACGTGTTTTGCCGGTGCCAGCACCGGCTAGAACAAGAACCGGGCCGTCAATGGCTTCAACGGCTGTGCGCTGCGCCATATTCAGCCCATCTAGATAGGGTTGCGAGGTGCGCGCCAAGGCACGTTCGGAATTGCTCAGACCAGACGCATGCGGTTCGTCTGCGGCGGCAGGCAAATCAAACGGTGGGCTGTCCAGTTCCGAATCGGTCGCTGGTAACACCTCGGACTGCTTAGGATTCTTGCTCATTGCTATCAGTATAACACGGGCCAAAGCCCCGATGTTTGAGCCTCCAACTGCGAGCACTCGGTCTTGATCACGCGGGTGGACTGGATCAAAGATCGGTCGGGCATACGACTACTGGTGTTCCTCAACATGGGCCTCGATAAGGGCCTTGTTGTAGGCGCTGATTGCCGCCATCCGTTGCACCCGGCCGATGACGCGCGTTGCGTCATCGGTTGCCACCACAAACAGGGAGGCTGAGCCAACGCGATTGAAGACTCTTAGGGCGTGTTCCAATGTATCGCTTGGTTTCAGCGGCGGCTCGTTGGTTGGATCCAGTACGGCTTCGGCGTCAGTGTCGTCCAGCGGTGCCATAAAGTCTGCAACTTTGATGTGGCGTAAAATAGCGCGGTGTTGGCCTTCGTGTAAAAACAACCCGCGTTTGTGCAGCTGCCAGTGAAAGTAACTCGGTCCGAGGCATGCGTGTGTCAGACCTGCAGAAATCGAAATCGTGGCGAGTAGCGCAATCGCCATGTTGAAGCCGCCGGTCAGCTCAAACACGATCATGGTTGTCGAGATGGGTGCGCCGAGGACAGCGGCTGCCACGCCGCCCATGCCCAAGATGGCATACAAACTTGCCGATGAAGACGTATCGGGTACGAGAGACGTTGCAATCAACCCAAAGGCCGCCCCCGTCATGGCGCCGAGATACAGCGATGGTGAAAAGACGCCGACAGAAAACCGGCACGCCAACGTGATCGATGTGGCCACCGTCTTTGCCACAATCAACATCAACAGCATGGTCAGAGAAAATTGCAGCGAAAGAGCTTGGTCTGTTGCAGCGTAGCCGACCCCCAACACTTCAGGAAACATTAGGGCAATGAGCCCGACACCTAGACCACCCAGTCCAGCGCGTATCCACAACGGCATTTCAAATTTCCAGATC
>JAHZKN010000183.1 GCA_022600335.1 Alphaproteobacteria bacterium | reverse complement strand
TGCGATTCACTCGCCCGATGATGATGTGCTGCTGACAACAGCATCAGGACAAAGCATTCGCTTCCAGAGCGGCGAAGAGGTGCGCTTGTTTAAAGGGCGCGGCTCTGTTGGTGTCAGAGGCATTCGCCTGGACGAGGGTGATGAGGTCATTTCCATGGCGATCCTCACCCATGTGGACGCAACGCCGGCAGAGCGTTCGGCGTATATTAAGCAGGCGACACAGGCGCGACGTGCAGAGCATGCTGACGGGGAAGACGACATAGATGTCGGTGGCGACAGCGATGACGGCCAAGACGCAGAGATTAGCGCAGAGCGCAGTGCGGAGCTTGCAGAAAAAGAGCAGTTTGTCCTGACAGTTTCAGAGCGTGGGTATGGCAAGCGCTCATCGTCTTACGAATATCGCACCTCCGGTCGCGGCGGCAAAGGGATTGCCGCCATGGTGACCAATGAACGCAATGGTCCGTTGGTTGCTTCTTTCCCAATTGAAAGTGGCGATCAGATTATGCTCGTAACGGATGCTGGTCAGCTCATTCGTTGTCCTGTCCATGACGTGCGCATCGCTGGGCGTAACACACAAGGCGTGCGCGTGTTCCGCACGGGTGAGGATGAACGTGTCGTCTCCGTCGAGCGCATTCCAGAAGTGGACGACGAAGATCCCGACGAAGATCCCGACGATGATGCAACTGATGACAATGGGTCCGCTAGCCCCGGTGGCTCGGATGGAGCTGCAGGGGATGCGCCGCCGCCAACCAATCCAGACGCACCTTAGCGCGCGCAGATTGCGCGATGCGGTGCATCGCACACGCCATACAACACTTGCGGGTTAGAGCGGCCGCGCGGTTCTACTTTCGGCAAACTTTGGCGGTGGCAAAACAACTCCACAGGACATTGCCTTGACGGCAACGATAGGTGGGTTTCGAAATCGCATCCGTCTGGATTGGCCAATTGCCTGTTGTTTGGCGAATGATGAGCAGCGCTTCATATTCAGCAAAGCCGCGCGTGAGACCGGTTGCACTTCCAGCCTTCGTTGTGCATGAAGCCGCCGCGGCAGGGTGCAGGCCAGCTGCAATGGCAGCGCCAGCCAATATCAGAAGCGTTAACACACTTTCTTTGGTGCAATATCTCATAAATCCATCCTCCGACTTGCTAACTTTTGCAGAATGTAGCACCAAGATTATGCCTGCCGCGTTGTGTTTTGCCAATTAAAACAATGTCGCGTTGGCACCTGTAAGAGGTGAACAAAAAGGGGCGCCATAATGCGCACTGGTTTTTATTCGGGTTCTTTTGACCCTGTCACGATCGGCCATACTGACGTGATTCAGCGCGCTTGCTGTTTGGTGGACACGTTGGTAATCGGGGTCGGCGTGCACAATGCAAAAAAACCCATGTTTTCAGATTCTGAGCGCGTTGAGATGTTAGAGGCAGAAGTTGCGCCCATTGCAAAGAAGACCGGCACAGCCATAAAAATTACGACTTTTGACAACCTTGCTGTCAACGCGGCGCGTGCCTGTGAAGCACACGTCATCTTTCGCGGCTTGCGTGATGGTACAGATTTCGACTACGAAATGCAGATGGCAGGTATGAATGGTGAAATGGCACCTGACATTCAAACCGTGTTTGTCTCAGCAAGCCCACAGGTTCGCCACATCGCGGCCAATCTGGTACGCCAGATTGCGCAAATGAATGGTGACGTCAGTGCGTTTGTCTCACCAGCCGTGGCCAAGCGTCTGGCCGACAAGGTCACGCGCTAGATGCGTCACGTGTGTACCTCTCGTCTGGCATTTTGATAAAGCACATGGCAAAACGCCGCGAGATTTAAAGCCCCACCTGAAATAAACTAAGAACTGCGACCTGAAAGGTAGACATTCCTATGCGATTGATTGGCATTGCCGTCTTGACCAGCGTTTGCTTTGTAATGGCGGCCTGCGGCCAGCCACAAGTGGAAACGACTGCTGTTGAATCCTCGGATAATACCGTCTACCTGCACCTCAAGACCGGCACAGTGGTGATCAAACTGCGTCCCGATTTGGCACCGAAGCATGTTGCGCGGGTGAAGAAACTCACGCGAGAAGGCTTTTATGATGGCCTCAAGTTCCATCGTGTCATCGCAGGGTTTATGGCTCAAACAGGAGACCCATCCGGCACCGGGTTAGGCGGATCGAAATACGGAGATTTGGCAGCGGAATTTACCCATACACCCTTTACCCGTGGCACGATTGGCGCAGCACGCACCAACAACCCGCACTCGGCAAACAGCCAATTCTTTATCTGCTTTGCGCCGGCGCCTTTCCTCAATGGGAAATACACGGTGTGGGGTGAAGTGGTCTCTGGTATGGAGTACGTTGACCAAATCGCTAAGGGCGAACCCCCTGCTAAGCCGGATGTCATTGTCAAAATGACATTTGACGCCAAGGCCTAAGGCTCCCTAAACACGTAACATCAATCACAACACGAATACAGAAAGAGCGGCATCGATGGCTGATACGAAGGATCCTGAAAACACACTGATTATAGACTCGACCAAAGGCCGCATTGTCATCGGCTTGCGCCCGGACCTGGCTCCCAATCATGTCGCGCGCATCAAGACTCTGGCGCGTGCCAACTTCTATGACGGCGTTAAGTTCCATCGCGTGATCGATGGATTTATGGCGCAAACGGGTTGTCCGCATGGCACCGGAACCGGTGGATCGGATCACGAAAATCTAACCGCCGAATTTAATGACGAACCACACGTGCGCGGCGTCTGTTCGATGGCGCGTGCCCAGGCGCCGAACTCGGCCAACAGTCAGTTTTTTATTGTGTTTGACGATGCAACATTTCTCGACCGTCAGTACACGGTCTGGGGTAAAGTCATTGAAGGCATGGACGTTGTAGACAAAATCAACAAAGGCGAACCGCCTGCAAGTCCTGACGCTATGACCACCGTGCGCGTTGCAGCGGATGTTGGGTAGAAGGGCAGGTCGCAGTGATGCCCGCAGCTTACAGTGTTCAACGCTGTATGCATTAAGTAAGAGCAATCACCGGGCTTTTCGATCAGATGCGTACGGATGCCTTTGACTTTGAATTGCCGGAGGCGCTGATCGCGTTGCGCCCGGTAGGCAAGCGTGATGACGCGCGTCTTCTGGTCGTGGCTGCGGGCGAAGATCCTCCGCGATTGGACGACTCTCAGTTCAGCAAATTGCCCGACCTTTTGGCACCTGGCGATGCGTTGGTGTTCAACGACACAAAGGTTCTGGCGGCTTTGCTCAAGGGAACGCGCGTGCGCGGGTCTTCTGTCGTCGCTATATCCGTCAACCTTCTAAACCGCCTCACAGACAATCGTTGGTCTGCGCTTGCTAAACCTGCGCGCCGCCTGAAGGTCGGCGATGCGTTAACGTTTGACGGGTCAGACCATACAGGAAGTCTGACGGGGCATGTGTCAGAGGTCGGTGAGGGGGGACTTATCGAAATCACCTTCGATTGCGCCGGTGGCGCATTAGAGACGGCCATAGATCGCGTTGGATTGATGCCGCTGCCGCACTATATTGCATCAAAACGGCCGCCTGATGCGCAAGATCGTGCCCAGTATCAAACCATTTTTGCAGCCCGGTCTGGTGCTGTGGCTGCACCGACAGCTGGGCTGCACTTCACACCAGACGTGTTAGCCAAACTTGAGCAGAGCGGCGTGTCCTGTCACTCGCTGACGCTACACGTTGGTGGCGGGACATTCCTACCGGTGAAGAGTGACACGACTGACGGCCATAAGATGCATAAAGAATGGGGTGAGGTGACAGAGGAAACGGCTGAACGCCTCAATGCCTGCAAGCGGGCAGGTGGGCGTATTGTTGCTGTTGGCACCACATCGTTGCGTCTGCTTGAAACAGCGGCACAGGACGACGGCACCCTTCAGGCTTTTTCAGGCGATACGGATATCTTTATTACGCCAGGCTACCGTTTTAAAGCCGTGGACCGTTTGCTGACCAATTTTCACTTGCCGCGCTCGACATTGTTTATGTTGGTCACGGCATTCTCTGGGCTATCGACTATGAAGCAGGCGTATGCGCATGCGATACAGTCTGGATATCGGTTCTATTCCTATGGTGATGCCTGCCTGTTGGACCCTCAACAATGACTCTTACACAAGCCAACACTCATTTTTTTCTGCCAAGTGACGCGACGGGGTTTTATCGTGGCGGCTGAGTTTAAATTTGTCGTGCACGCGGCCAGCGGCGCGGCGCGTCAGGGTGAAATCCGAACGCCACGTGGGACTATTCGCACCCCCGCCTTCATGCCCGTCGGCACCGTGGCGACGGTTAAGGCGCTGTATCCCGATCAGGTGAAAGCCTCTGGTGCAGACATCGTTCTTGCTAATACGTATCACCTCATGTTGCGCCCTGGTGCTGAACGCGTCGCGAAACTCGGTGGGTTGCATCCATTTATGCAGTGGCAGGGTCCGATCCTGACGGATTCCGGTGGTTTCCAGGTTATGAGCCTCTCCAAGATCCGTAAGATCACCGAGGAGGGGGCAGAATTCCAATCGCACCTGGACGGCTCGCGACACATGTTGTCGCCCGAGCGCTCAATTGAGATCCAATGCCTGCTTGGCGCCGATATCCAAATGCAGTTTGATGAGTGTATTGCACTTCCTGCCGAACGATCCGAAATCGAACGCGCCATGCAGCTGTCTTTGCGTTGGGCAGCGCGCTCACAAGACGCGTTTGCTCAGCGCGCGCAACCCGGTCAGGCATTATTTGGCATTGTTCAAGGCGGTACCGACGCAACGCTGCGCCGCCAATCCGCTGAAGCTCTCGTTGCGATGGACCTTCCTGGCTATGCTGTTGGGGGACTAGCGGTTGGCGAAGGCCATGAAGCGATGTTGTATACGTTAGAATCCGTGATGCCATTCTTGCCAGAAACAAAACCGCGCTATCTTATGGGCGTTGGCACACCGCAAGACCTTATCGAAGCGGTCGCTCGCGGCATTGACATGTTTGATTGTGTGTTGCCAACGCGTAATGGTCGCCATGGACTTGCCTACACGTGGCAGGGACGTGTGAACTTGAAGAACGCTTGCCATCAAGAGGATGCTGCACCTCTCGACCTCAAAAGTTCTTGCCCGCCGGCGCGACAGTATTCGCGCGCCTACCTGCATCATTTGGTGAAGTCCGGTGAATACCTCGGGGCCATGACCCTGTCGTGGATCAACACCGTTTTCTATCAGGATCTTATGGCTGAGATGCGTGCGGCCATCGCCAACGGAACCTTTGTATCCTGGAAAGAGGAAACGCTAGCGCGTATTGTGCGCACGCCACCCGATAACGCCGCATAACACGGCGCCGGCAACACAACACACTACATGCCACTGTGCACGCGTTCGCGATGAAACATGTAAAGACCTGAGGCGATCACGATCGCAGAGCCGAGTAACGTCCACCGGTCTGGGAGATCTGAAAACACAAAAAACCCAAGCGCGACCATCGACACCAGCTGCAGATACAGAAATGGCGCAATAGTTGACGCTGGTGCACGCTCGTAGGCAAGAATAAACAGATAGTGCCCCACCCCACCAAAAACGCCTAGACAACCTAACAGAACAACGGACAGGGTATCGACCGGCATAACCCATGCGGACAGCGCAATCGGGGCTCCAAGAATGACGCCAGCAACCATGGAATAGAATAGCGTGACCATGCGCGGGTCTTTGCCCGCCATATGTCGGGTCAGCAGCATGAATAACGAAAAGGCCAACATGGCCAGGAAGGCATAACCGAGCCCTGCGGACAGCATGATCAGTCCGGGGCGCACGGCAATCAAAATTCCCAAAAAGCCAACTAAGATGGCGATCAAGCGCCGCCATCCGATCCACTCACCAAGTGTCGGTCCGGCCAGCAAGGCCACCACCAACGGTCCTAAAAAGAAAATAGTCGTGGTTTGATCCAGGCGCAGTGTTTTCAAGGCAAGAAAATTGAAGACCGTCGTTGCGGCCATCAAAAGTGAGCGGATGAGCTGAAGTTTCAAGTTTTGTGTTTTCAACAACCGCGGAAGGGATAAACCGCCAAACACTGGCACCAAAACAAGCAAGCCAATGAACTGACCGACAAACCGCATCCAGGTGACCTGCACGGTCGGTAAATCATAGCGGGTGATTAAGAACTTGGCCGAGGCATCCAGGCAGGAAAACAACGTCACCGCGAGGCACATCAGTGCTGCTGCCACAGCTGTTTCCGGCAGCTTTGCGCCCTGTGTGGGTGCAAGCTTTGGCGCTGGGTCTGGTGATGTCATGTGAGAATTGTTTTTTTGCGACGACTGGTGCCGTGGTGCACAGGCATTGCGTTGCGTCCAATGGAACAGATACGTTTGAGATCTTAGATCTGTTGAGATCATAGATTCTAAGGTCGGATTTTAATCCTATGCGCCGCGCATTGAGGACATGCTGCGACATGTTGGCCGGCTAGAAGATGCGCGCCGTGTGGGTCGATAGCAACCGAATTCGGACGGCATTCATCGAGGCTTCAGGTCAGAGCATGCATATCGCGAGCAGCTAATCCGCGCCCAATCTGAGCCTTCGAAGTGCCACCAGTGCAAGTGAGGTGTGGAATTCTCTTTTGCCCGTCTCAGGCCGGTGTTTGGCTGCTTGACCGGCCAAGCCCGGGCGCTTACAAGCAGGCGTGTTTTTGCACATGGGGGCCCGTAGCTCAGCGGTAGAGCATCTGACTTTTAATCAGAGGGTCGAAGGTTCGATCCCTTCCGGGCTCACCAATACAATCAATCACTTAGCACCTATTACCGTTTTCGTCGTGTAGCGCTGGGTCGCATATGGGTCACAGCGCACCCGGTTGAGCGCGCTTTTTCACGCGACTGCTCTCAGTTAGTTGGTGTTCTGTCCAGCCTGAATTGAGTTTCGCCCGCTTGCGCGCCGGCACTGTCACTTGTCGATGATTTCAGCGCCGGGGTGGAAGGCGTGAAAGACGAAGGCAAATGTTACATCGTACGGCACGTCTCTTGTCGTGCCATTTGATGCAACGGTTTGGGCAATGACGTTGCCAACGTCTCGGCCGCCGGCGACGGTCTTATGATCCAGCGCTGAGGCCTGGCCCTTGCGCCACGACAACTGCACGTCTGAGATTGTCATACGTCCTTTATGCCGCAAATGCCGCAGCGTCACGGCTTTGGCAGTCGTGTCTCGCCGCACAACGATGACACGCAGCATGGGGTTGATCCCAGAGGGTAGATCTCCGCGATAGAGAAATGGAACTTGGCTTGAATCATAGCCTTGATAGGGATTTCGGCCATAGTCGCGCAGCGTTGGATCATTGGGAACAAGCACACGACCGTCGCCGTGACGCGTCTTGAATAGAGAGAACGCCTCCAATCGCGACGGTATGATGCGCAGTTTTTGACCGACGAGCGTGCCGACAATCGCTTCTCCGGAAAACTGCTGCCACCAACTTTCGGTTTGGCGGTCATACATGACAAGGTCCGATTTTCTGAGTTAGCCGCTAGTGCCAAAAGTTAGGATGCCTGCAGGCGTGCGTCTGTCGAAAACGATTGCGGCGTTGCAAAGTGGGCAATACGTAACGCTGACCGGAACGCCACCAACGGTATCATTGACAATCTCGTGCCACATTAGGAGGCGGATCGGATAGGCGCGGGCGTCACCGTTGATCTCGAGCCCAATCACAGCTTCCTGATCGGCGAGGCGATTTTCGTCGCGCGCAGCCTGAAAAATTGGCGCGTCAATGGGTTGGATGCCGTCTTTCCCGGGACCTCCGGAAATGATCTCGGACCACGCAACGGAATGCTTAGAAAAATCAGTGCGGACCCAGCCTTCAGTTTCCCAAGCGCTCGGTTCAGCATGGGCTGGCTGTGTTGCTGCTGTCCACGCCAGGATTGCCGCCGATAGTGTCGCCCATATGAAAGGAGCGAAGGCGCAGGGTGCGGAGCGTAGTATCAGCGGATGTCGGGCAATTGGTCGAAGCGCGCGGGAAAGTCCATCCTGTGTTGGTGGCAAAAGACTATTGGTGTGATTTGTCCGCATTGGAAAGCAACGGCCTGTTACGCGCGATTGCGACATCTACCACAAGAGTTGGACTGAAACGTGGAGCGCGCTGCGTCATGGCAAGCCGCGTCGTGGCAAAGCGTGTCATGTCAAACACAACAGCACACATGCAGACATCTGAGTACAGATGACAGAGTTTATTTCCGTGTGGTCTCTGAAACCTGGTGTTGGCAGAAGCGTCCGCTCGTACGGACATGTATGCAGTGAGCTTGCAGGCCGAAGTGCCCGTCCGGTGCGCTTTAATATTTTTGTTTTGGAGTCTAAAGCCAGCGCCGCGTCCGTTTGAGATACGCGCGATAGGGTTCACCGTCTCGCGCGATCAGAAACTGTTCCTCTAATCGCGCTTCAATCGACAGCATGATAAAGGTGAGGAGCGCACAAAACAGCGACAGCACATTGGGTACAGCCAAAAAAAGCCCTAAGGCGATTGCCATAAACCCGATGTAAATGGGATGGCGGGAAATGGAGTACAATCCGTGTTGGACCAGGGTGTTGTCGGCGTCGATGCCGGCCAGCCAATACTTACCCATCTGGGCTTGTGCGACAACGCTCCATATGAGTCCTCCGTAGGCTAGGATTAGGCCGATCGTC
>JAHZKN010000182.1 GCA_022600335.1 Alphaproteobacteria bacterium | reverse complement strand
GTGTTTGGTTGACCGCCATCAATCCCACTGGAACATCTATTGTTCCGATACGCGCCAGTGTCTCTTCCAGCGCCTGCGCCAACCGCTTTGCCCAGATCAGTTGTCCGTCCGGATCACATATCAAGTCCTGGCGAATCTCGATAAGTGCATGTGGAAGTCCGCGCATGGTTCCATGACGCCACATCGTGTCACCCTTGAGCTCACCCGTGTATGGTTCATTATCTCCAACGATCAGTTCTCCATCACGGCGCAGCGCTTGCAGCAATGGTTTTGCGACACGATCATCCTCGTCCCACAAAATTCCGATGTGCCAGGGTCGCGCAACCCCCTTCCACGCCTCGGTGTAACTGTGGATGGAAATGAGTATGGGCGTCAGCGCCCGTGCGAGGTAACCGTCAAGCACGTGCCTCACTGCGTCGTGATACGGCTGATAATAAGTCTGAAGGCGATGCTGACGCTCGGTAGCATCAACCGAGCGATTCCCTTCCACAACAACGCCATCAGCAATGCGCATCACTAAGGTTGGATCATCCTCGCCGCGGTTGGGATCAATCACCAGCCGGGAAAAGCGCGTCAACACGGCAGTCGCCCCAAAATGGGCGCTAAGGGCTTTGGTGACACCAGCTGCACCAATATCATAGGCGATATGGCGGCCAAGCTCGGACGACCCCAGTCCAAGATCGCCGTAGGACTCGGGAATAAAATTGGTTGCATGGTCACAGAGAAATACCAGGGGGCAATTCTCGCGGCTGGCCGGATGCGCGTCGAAAGCGGGCACGTCGGTGTCCTGCCGCTGCGCTGAATTTAGAGAACCGGGATCTGAATCCATAGCGCGTTATATCGCGTGACCCCCAGGAAAGACCATAGCGACCTTCAGACGCTTGACGCGGCAAAATCGATCCCGCAAACCTTTGACAGCGTGGCTTTGGCCACATTGTGCCAATCAATCAAAAAAACGGCAAAAATGACAGCTCCCACACCCTTGGAACACCGCGCATTATTGCGCAAAATGTACGATGCCGCCGTTGAAGCCGCCCACCCGGCCAGTTGTGTGCCGCCGCATCTTCCCCAGGTGCCTAACAACGGCACGCTGCGCATTGTGGGCGCCGGGAAGGCTGCTGCCGCCATGGCACAAGCCACAGAGCGGCATTACATGGCGCTCGGCCAAGGCGGTCGCATTCAGGGGTTTGTAACCACCCGACATGGATATGGGCTGCCCACCGAGATTCTGCCTGTCATCGAAGCTGGCCACCCTGTGCCGGACTCCAACTCCATCGCGTCCGCCAAAATTGCAGAACAGTTCACGCGCCGCGCGGAACCTGGAGACGTTGTTTTGTGCTTGCTGTCCGGTGGTGCATCAGCGCTGTGGTCTGCACCGGTTGAAGGTGTGAGTTTTCTCGACAAGCAGAGCATCACCCAACAGCTACTGAAGTCCGGCGCGCGCATTTCTGAAATAAACTGCGTGCGCAAACATCTGTCTCTGATCAAGGGCGGCGGTCTGGCAGCCTGCACACACCCTGCCCAACTGATCACACTGGCAATTTCTGACGTGCCGGGTGATAATCCGGATGCAATCGGCTCAGGCCCGACCGTCGGCGACCCAACAACACTTGCCGAAGCCCGCGCGATCATCGAGCGCTATGGACTGAAACCATCAGAGAATATTCAACACGCGCTCAACAATCCAGACAACGAAACTCTAAAGCCTGGCGATCCAAAACTTGGCAACGCACGCTACATCCTTGTCGCGGCGCCAAAAGCATCAATCACTGCAGGAGCAGAGATTGCTAAAACCGAAGGATACCGTGTTGAAATGCTTGGTGATGCGCTCGAAGGCGAAGCCCGAGATGTCGGGAAGGCGCACGCGCAAATGGCGCTGGACGCTAAAGCCAAGGGTGAGCGGACCGCACTTTTGTCAGGCGGTGAATTTACAGTAACCGTGTCAGGTAATGGCCGGGGCGGCCCTAATCAGGAATATGCACTCGGCCTTGCCATCGGATTGGCCGGAGCGAGAGGAATCTCGGCTATTGCTGGTGACACAGATGGTATTGATGGCGGCGGCGGGGACGCAGACGACCCCGCCGGTGCACTTGTCACGCCCGAGACAATTACAAAGGCAGAGGCGCAAAATCTCAATGCCGCCGCTTTCCTGGCCAATAACGATTCAACGGGGTTCTTCCACAAAATTGGCGACTTGTTGCAGTGTGGTCCAACGCAAACCAACGTCAACGATTTTCGCGCCATTTTGATTGATCCCTAAAATTGCTGCGCGTCATGCAGCACCGCCAGCCTCGCTCTGCGCCGGGCCACCAGCAGCTCTTTTTCTGGTGGTGCGCTTGCGTCACTAACACACTTGGAGCTCAAGTTTTGCATCACCGTGATCGCCGTCCATACGACCGCTGCAATCAACGACAGTCACGGTCACGTCCTTTACATCTTGCTATACCGTTTGCGTTCGCCATTACGATCTTCGCGAGCGCACCAGCACATGCGGATTTGGCTCTATGCAATGCAACGTCGAGTCGGGTCGGGGTCTCGATCGGCTACCAAGATGTCAAAGGTTGGGTCACAGAGGGCTGGTGGACGATCGGCTCTCAATCCTGCGAGGCTCTCCTCAAAGGCGCACTGCCGAGCCGCTTTCTCTACGTACACGCCGTCGACTACGACCGTGGTGGGGAGTGGGTTGGCTCAAACTTTATGTGCACGGCCTCTAAATCGTTTGCGATTAGGGGGGTTCAGAATTGTAGCAAACGCGGCTATAAGCGCACCGGTTTCTATGAAGTTGATACCGGCAAGGCGCAGGAATGGACAATTCGCCTTTCCGATCCTGAATCGAAAGGCCAAAAAGGCGAATGAAACGCGACCGCCGGGTCAAGATCGTTGCGACACTTGGGCCCGCATCGTCTGCACCAGAGACCCTTGAACAGTTGTTCTTGGCTGGCGTCGATGTCTTTCGCATAAATATGAGCCACGCCACGCATGATATTGCGCGGCAATTGGTGTTTGCTGTGCGCCAGCTGGCGAAACAACACCGTCATCCCATTGGCATTTTGTTCGACCTTCAGGGACCAAAGCTGCGACTTGGTGAATTTGCAGGTGGTCGCGTCTTTGTCAGTGAAGGTGCAACGTTCACATTTGACCAAGACGAGACGCCAGGCAACAACGAGCGCGTGATGCTGCCGCATCCGCAAATATTCGATTCCATTGCTGTTGGTGACACCCTGCTTCTAGATGACGGCAAACTTAGAATGCGCGTCAAAGATGCTGCAAACAAAAAGATTCTGGCTGAGGTGCTGGTTGGTGGTGCGCTCGCAAGTCGGAAAGGTGTCAGCCTTCCCGATACTATTCTTCCCATCGGACCGTTAACTGACAAAGACCGCGGAGACCTGGAATGCGCCTTGGATCTCGGTGCAGATTGGATTGCTCTGTCATTTGTGCAGCGTGCCGAAGACGTCTTGGAAGTAAAATCCATTGTCGACGGCTTGGCGGCGATTATGGTCAAAATCGAAAAGCCGTCAGCTATTGAAGACCTAGACGCCATTATCAGTGCCGGTGACGGATTTATGGTGGCGCGCGGTGATCTCGGTGTCGAAATGCCGGTTGAGCGTGTGCCAGGCCTACAAAAACACATCACGCGCAAGGCACGTACTGCAGGCAAGCCTGTGATTGTTGCCACACAAATGTTGGAAAGTATGATCTCTTCGCCGGTGCCAACGCGCGCTGAAGTTTCTGACGTTGCAACCGCCGTCTTCGACGGCGCAGATGCGGTTATGTTGTCAGCTGAGTCCGCTGTTGGGCAACACCCCGTGACAACAATAGACATGATGAATCGCATTGCTTGCGAAGCTGAAACGGATCCTGATTATCGCGCCTTTGTTCACGCAACACAGATTATGCCACAGGCCACAGGCGCAGATGCGATTGCAGGTGCGGCCCATGCCATTGCACAGACTGTAAAGCTTGCCGCAATTGTTTGTTATACCGCAACAGGGTCAACGGCCCTGCGTGTCGCGCGTGAACGCCCTGGGCTTCCCGTCATTGGATTGACTCCAGTAGAGGCGACCGCACGCCGTCTCTCACTGGTATGGGGTATTCAAACCTATTTAACCGCCGACCCAAAGAACCTTTCAGACATGGTCCAAAAGGCGGCACAAATTGTTTTTGATGAAGGCTGGGTTAAATCTGGCGAAGGAATGGTGATCACAGCGGGCGTTCCCATTGGCTCGCCGGGTACAACCAACATGTTGCGTATCGCTTATCTTGATAAGGATGGCATTCCTGATGGTCACGCGGGCAGCGTTGCACCGAGCGCGCAAGTGCCGGACTGACAGGCAAACATCAAAGCTTAGATAGGTTGGCCTTCCACCTGGCGGATCAGCTCTTCGACGCGTTTGGAAATGCCAGGGGCGTGCGGGTGCAGACGTAACAATTTCCGAAATGCCTCAAGCGCCGGCTTGGCTTCCCCTAAACTCTCAAGAATATGGCCGATGCGCTCTAGGGCCAAATAGTGGTTGGGTTCAAGCGCTAACACGCGTCGCAGATCGCGCAGAGCCCGCGTTGGCTGATTACGCTGATAAAAGATCAACGCGCGGCGCATCCATCCTTCTGTATATTGCGGTTGCAGCTTGACCACGGCATCTACAAACGTCATGGCCACACTCCAACGGCTTGTTTCCATGGTCCGATCCGCGCGGCGCATCAAAATGTCTGTCGTAGGACTGCCGGAATGCAACCACAGTTGCTCAATCGACGCTGCGATGCGCGCGGCTTGGCCTGCATCCTTTGCACTGGACAGATAGCCATAGAGCCGCGTTAGAATTTGTCGTCTTTGCTCTGGTGTGTCCGGTGAGGCAACGCCACCACGTGGCGTGCGCGGATCGGCAGGTTGCTGGCCTGGTGCCAGTTTTGGCATGCGCGCGACTGGGGCCTGGGGTGCCGGTGCCGGCTGCGCGCGTTTGTTTGGCCGAGGTGTCGATGGTACCGGTATACGCAGTGCAGGCCCATTTTGTCCCGACGGCGTTTTGCCGACTTGAGGTGGTTCGAGATAAGGCACCTGCGGCGACGGCCTTCCAATCGAAGGCGGTGGCTTCGGCGCAATCTGTGGCATCGCGTCGTAATTTAAGCGAGGACCTGCGGGGCCAGAAAACCCGGCGGCAAGTGGTGTCACCACAAGTGGCGTCACCAACAGCGACAGCCAGCATCCCAGCGCACAATGCGTACCCGCAATCGACAACATAGATGACATAGCCGATGGCCGTGCTGTCTTAACTTGTGGCGTGAGACGACGCATGCCAGCCACCATAAGGTGCCGCTGATGAGGCGTCAAAAACAGAACACCAACACTCAAGTCCGACAGCATTTAGCTGCCCCAGATGCTAGTGGCCTAGCCTTGGCGGGCTTTGAACTTCCGCTGGGTCTTGTTGATGATGTAGACGCGACCACGGCGGCGCACCAAGCGGTTTGCGCGGTGCCGCGTCAAAAGCGATTTCAGCGAGTTTTTGACTTTCATTTTCTTAACCAGCTGTTGCTCCTGGTGGGCGCGAAATGCAACGGGAAACGGTTCCCCGGAGGCCAGCCTCCTCGGGCTAGATGGCCCGGCAAACGTCCCACAAGAATTGGAAAAAGACGCGCGAAACTAGGCGGATCGCTATCGGCTGTCAATTGATGTGCCTGGCTGCGACACAATCGCCCGCCATTGTGAAGCGCACCGACAATGATTGCAGACAAAATGGTGGGCGATACTGGGATCGAACCAGTGACCCCTTGGATGTCGACCAAGTGCTCTACCGCTGAGCTAATCGCCCCATTGCCGATTGCGACAAGGGCCTTCCTATATCGATATTGCCTTAGATAGGCAAGCAACAGGCTCTCCTGCCGCACCACGCAAATGCAACTCCCATCCCAATGATCGCAGCAAACTCAAAGAACCAGATCAGCAGTGATTTGACCGCGTCACGAGCCAGGACATAGGTCCTTGGCGAATTATCAACCGATCGTTATCCAAGCTCGGTTCCGGTTTGAACGACCGAGGCAGAACTGAACCTAGGCTGCCAACAAGCGCTCTACTTCGTTGACCAGATCCTTGAGGTGGAATGGCTTAGATAACACGCGAGCATCTTTTGGCGTTTCGGTCTCGCTGTTCAGCACAACAGCGGCAAAGCCGGTGATAAACATTATTTTGAGATCTGGATCTATATCGCTGGCGCGCCTGGCAAGCTCAATACCATCCATCTTCGGCATCACAATATCTGTCAGCAATAATGTGAATGGTTCATTTTTCAACTGTGCGTAGGCTTGCTCGCCATCAGCAAAAGCAGCCACGTCGTAGCCTGCCTTTTTTAGGGCCCGCTCGAGGAACCCACGCATTGCATCATCATCCTCTGCTAGAAGAATACGATGAATGGGGACGCGCGACGGATTTATGGACATGTTCTACTCGACTGCAATACTTGGAATGGCGGGGTGAAGGTAGATGTTCTCTCTGCCTTGAATCTGACGTTAGTTTGGTAAACGTATGTTAAAGTCCCAACGCTTTTTCTAACAACTGTGCACGATTTTCTCTATTCGCACGCTGTTTGCCTGTTTTAGCGACCTTGATCAGCAGCAATAGCCTTGGGATTTTGTGAAAAAAGGTGCAGCAACAAGTCCCGTGCGCTGAGACAGGGCCCATGATCGCACACGGCACCAAAGAACTCCCTCAATCCACCATCAATTTTCAGTTTCCTAGCCCCTTGCGATGGACACTGCCGACCGTCCTTGACACTATAACTACACTCTGAGTCTAGAAGCGAGCGTGGCGTTGCAACTAGGTTGATGGCTGGAGTGGAGGCCTAGGACAGGGTGCGCGATGGACGCAAAAATTCGTCCCGTGGCGACACATCACCTCGCCGGTGCCCAAATGCCCTGTCAGTGTGGGGTTGAGCTTGACTTGACTACTCCGCCAAGCAAACCAGCGCCGCGATACCTGCGAAGAGGACGAAATGCCTGCCAAAGAGCGTGCCGCAATTGAAGCCGAGCTTGACCCGCCATTTCGGGTTGCCCGGCCGGCTGCGCAAACGGCACCTTTTGTTTTTTGTTCCCCTCATTCCGGACGCACCTATCCGCAATATTTCCTCGACCAATCGCGCCTCGATGCAACCCAATTGCGCAAGTCAGAAGATGCTTTTGTAGATGAACTCTACGATTGTGCACCCGCATTCGGAGCGCCACTTATCGCGGCCAATTTCCCGCGGGCCTATCTTGACGTCAATCGCGAGCCGTTTGAGTTGGATCCAGACTTATTTGCTGAACCGCTGCCCGATTTTGCCAATATGCATTCCATTCGTGTTGCTGGCGGCCTGGGCACCATTGCCCGCGTGGTGGCGGATGGCGAAGAAATCTACGAGCACCGGTTGCGCTTTGGCGCAGCGCTGGAACGCATTGAGCGTCTGTACCGACCATTTCATGAAGCCCTGGAATCGCTGCTGGCCGAAACCCGGAACCAGTTTGGCTTTGCAATCCTCATCGATTGCCATTCAATGCCGTCGAACCTGATGACCCACAATGTCAGCATGCGACCTGACTTTGTGATTGGCGATCGGTTTGGCGCCGCGTGCGATCCACGACTCACAAATTTGGTCAGCGAATACGTCAGTGACCTGGGCTATGAAGTGTTTCTCAACCGCCCCTACGCGGGCGGCTATATCACCGAACATTATGGACGACCGAAAAGTGGCATCCATGCCCTGCAGCTGGAGCTTAATCGCTGTCTCTATCTCGATGAACCGCGGATCGAAAAGACCGATGGCTTTGATGCGGTTCGTACCGATATTGCCCACATCGTTGGCCGCCTGATCGAGGCAGCGCCACGGCAGCTGGTGCCACGCGCGGCTGCAGAGTAGCAGTTGCCCTGCGATCGGTGACTGGGGCGGTGGTGACCGCCAACACCGATCTCCACCCCGATTTCCCGCTTCTTGCTTTTCCTCGCAAGAAAATCGCTGCGTACAGCCCAACAAGACCCAAACAAAGAAAAAAGGCCGTCCAAAAAGTTGAACGGCCTAAGTCTAGGGAGGAAACGCCCAAGGAGGGCGGCGCTCCGACGGAAAACCGTCGATATCGCAATGCACAATTTAGTTGGGCAGCGCAACATAATCAAATGCATTTTTTGCAATGCAGACAGAACTTCAGCGCCTAAAGGGGGATAAAATGCCGCAGTGGAGCCATTCGACGTGCCTGCCTCGGGGCTGATGCACTTGGATTCTGCTTTGCACACCTTGCGGCAAGACAACATGGCACGGCACACGATAACCGACGCCTCCGCAAATAACCAACTGATTTTATGTAATAAAAAAGGCCGTTCGCAAAGAAACGAACGGCCCAAGTCTAGGGAGGAAACGCCCAAACGGGCATTACGGTGCTGAAGAAGTGCCTCAAATCACCGTGCTGCAAAGCATGCGCTTGTTCGCTGATTCCGGCAATTCGACGTTAGGTTGTTTCCTGGGTTTGGGCCCAAATTGATGCGTTTTCGACACACCCTCCAGCGGCTTGTCCACAAGCTATACCGTTGTCGCAGTGCGCAACCAAGCTGAGGGCTGGGCAGGGAGGCAGGGCTCGGAGACCGGGAGCTCGCATCCCAACCCATCAGCTGACGCACATTTGGCTTCAGAGACGATCGGACGTGCCGTTCTGCTGTTGGAATTGGGTCACAAACCATTTCGCGTCACTCGCCAGCCGCCTATAACCACCCCTGCCTCGCCCTCCAAAGCCAGATGGAAATTCAGTGTCCCGATCTCATCGTCTAAATACACGCGCCGCATTGACCTTCGCGCACCAACTCGCAGACAGGTCCGGAGACGTCACTCTGCGCTATTTCCGCAAGTCTCCTGCCGTCACCAATAAACTCAAGGG
>JAHZKN010000181.1 GCA_022600335.1 Alphaproteobacteria bacterium | reverse complement strand
TTGATGGTGACATAGAGGGCGTTGGCGCTCTCCGGCCATTTGAGTTTGTAGGTGTATCCGGAGAGAGACGCGTCACGCACTAGCGGTTTTGAGACGTAAATCACGTCGTTGTTTGGCGCTTCGTCGTGCGGTTGCATACCGTCGTCACTGTGCGGTTCGCTCGGCACTAATCGCGCACCGAGACCAACCTCTGTGTCAACCGCTGCTTGGGCCGCTTCCGGGTCGGAAAGCCGATGCAGCACGTGGCCGGTAACCGCATTCGGCCGATAGGTTGTGCAGCCCTTCAGCCCAAGGTCGTAGGCATCGCGGTAGATGGACTGGAAGGTTTCAAATGGAATGTCCGCGCGGCAATTGATGGTTTTTGAGATCGAACTATCAACATGCGCCTGCACCGCCGCCTGCATTTCCAGATGTTGTCGTGGTGTGAGATCTACTGCACTGACAAACGCCGGCGGCAAAGCAGCTTCGTCACCGGCAAATGCACGATATTGCCGGCAGGCATAATCCTCGATTTCCAGTGTCTTTTGTCTACCATCCGCAGCGCGCAGCACGCGTTCGTAGCGGGCATCGAACACTGGCTCAATGCCACTTGATATATTGCCAGCGAACAAGGAGATGGTGCCGGTGGGTGCAATTGAGGTCAGACAGCCATTGCGCAATCCATGTTTGGCAATGCGCGCGCGGGTTGCTTTTTTTAGCGCAGTAACATTCGGCCGCGTCGCCATTGCGCGCGCATCATAAAGCGGAAACGCACCTTTTTCCCGCGCCAGATTTGCACTCGCCTCGTAGGCGGCATTCTGGATCAACGTCATCCAGCTCTTGGCGAGCTTTTGTGCCTGATTTGATCCATAGCGCACATTCAGCGCCACTAAAGCGTCCGCAAGGCCAGTGAGACCAAGCCCAATGCGCCGCTTGGCGCTCGCTTCGCTTCGCTGACGTGCAAGCGGTGTGTCAGACACTTCAATCATGTTGTCGAGAAAGCGCACAGCGAGGGCGACGCGTTTGGCAACTGCTTTGCGGTCGAGCGAAGCATTGTCCGTAAACGGCTGTTTGATAAACCGCGTCAGATTGATCGACCCGAGCAGGCAGGCGCCATAGGGTGGCAGCGGTTGCTCGCCGCATGGGTTTGTGGCGCTGATTACTTCGCAGTAGTTGAGATTGTTCTTCTGGTTGATGCGATCAATAAACACCACGCCCGGTTCGGCATAGTCGTAGGTGGCGCGCATGATCTTTTGCCAAAGGTCGCGCGCTTGAACGGTGCGGTAGACCGTGCCGTCAAACTGCAAGTCCCACGCTGTATCTTGCGCCACGGCGGTCATAAACGCATCGGGCACTAGGACGGAAAGATTAAAGTTTCTGAGTCGCGTTGGGTCTGATTTGGCAGCGATGAAGTCTTCAATATCAGGGTGGTCGACGCGCAGTGTGGCCATCATTGCGCCACGGCGCGCCCCAGCCGACATGATGGTAGCGCACATCGAATCCCACACATCCATAAAGCTCACAGGGCCGGAGGCGTCCGCTCCGATGCTTTTGACCAACGCGCCCTTGGGTCTCAGTGTCGAGAAGTCATGACCGATGCCACCGCCCTGCTGCAGGGTGAGGGCGGCTTCGCGGACAGAATCGAAGATGTGGTCGAGATCATCTTCAATCCGGCCCATGACGAAGCAATTGAAAGCGGTGACCTGGCGCTTGGTGCCAGCGCCAGCAAGAATGCGGCCTGCAGGCAAAAAGCCAAAATCAGCAAGCGCGGCATGAAAACGCTTGGCCCATTTGGCGCGCACTTTCTTGCCGCCCTTTTCCACCGAAGCAGCGGCCTTTGCGACGCGCGCGAAGGTGTCATCCAGGCTTTGATCGCTCACTAGAGCTGTGCCATCAGCAGGTTCGCCACCGGCACCATCGGCCTTGAAGCGGTACTTCTGCTCCCAGATGTGCTGGGAAATAGCGGCGGGAAAAGCAGGTTCTTGCGACATGACCGGGACTAGAGACAACACACCAATCGGCCCCACAATATAGGCATAGCCACTGCATGAGTCAATAAATGTTCTTCTTTTGTTTAATTTTTGTTCTTTATTGCTGGGGTGCGCTGGATCCTGGCTTGCACGCCAGCGGGATGGTTGCGGAATCCATCCACTCTGTTTGCCGGGCGACGCACTTCCATGGCACGTCATGTTTTTGGATTGGAAGCAGATTGTAAGATGACGTTCCAACTTGATGATCGCCTGGCCAAGGACACCGTCGAGATCACCAACCTTGATCTTTGTCGTGTCACGCTAATGCAGGATCAGCGGTTTCCATGGCTCATTTTAGTGCCGCGGCGCGCAGGACTAGTTGAACTGACAGACCTCAATCCTTCCGATCAACACGCCCTCATAGATGAAATTGCGCGTGCGTCCAGTGCACTTCGCCTCGTGTTTCATGACATTTACAAAATGAATATCGCGACCCTTGGCAATGTCGTGCCACAACTGCATGTTCATGTTGTCGGTCGACGGACAACGGATGATGCGTGGCCGGGACCTGTTTGGGGTGTTGGTGTAACAGAGCCCTATGCTGGCGACGCGCTGAAACAAATAGTGAATCGTTTACATGCAGCGCTCGCTTAAGCTACCAGGCCGCCGCATTAAACGCCCACCGTCGCGGATTCTAAACCCGACGCGCATCGGTCTCTTCGGCCTCTGCAATCAGTCGTGCGGTTGCGTTTTCAATTGCGCCTTCGAGCCGGGCTTTGAACTCTTTGCGAGGCAAACCGGGTGGAATGGGCTCCAGGAATTCGACAATGATGGTGCCTGGAAAGCGCTGCCAACTGCGCCGCGGCCAATAGAGACCAGAATTTAAAGCAACCGGGATACAGGCCACACCAAGACCCTCGTAGAGGGCAACGTAACCGGGTTTGTAGGCTGGTTTGGCACCTGGCACCTGCCGCGTCCCTTCCGGAAAAATAAGCACGTCACGATGGTCGCCGAGGCGCTGTTTGGCATCGCGGATCATACGCTTAAGGGCCGCGGCGGCCTTATCGCGTTTGACCAAGATGTGCTCAAATTTGATGCAGAACCAGCCGTAAAATGGAATCCATTTCAACTCGTCTTTGAGCACGATGGCCGGATCGCGCAACAATGGAATGAGAGCGAAAGTGTCCCAAGCGGACTGATGTTTGGCGACAATGAGACACCCCGGATCGGGGAGATGTGTGCGTCCACGCACGACGAGCTTTGTGCCGACAATCCACTTCAATAGCCATAGCGACGTGATGGCGTGTGCTTTTAGCCCTGCCATGGCCCACGTGCGCGGTGCAAAAAATAACCATGAGCCAAGCAGCAAGAACAGCGCGGTGGCGATGTAAAACGCAGCGGAAAAAAGAAGTGAGCGCAGCATTGAAACCCGTATTAGAGTCTGTCTGATTTAAGTCGAACCACCCGCTCCCCCTCGTCGTGTCGAAGACGCGCCTTCGGCACGATGCCCCCCAATTCATCGTCGCAATGGGAGGCCAGGAGGGGGAGCGGGCTGGCCAGGCAATTCCGGCTCAGCCGGACACGATCTGGGCGAGGCAAATATCCCAGGTGGCCGGAGTGTGCAGAAGACCGGGCTCAGAGAAAAGGCCCAATGCCAGTTTGTCTGGTGATTAAAGTTCTGCGTGGGCGTTTTTATCGCCGTCTCCGGTCCCTCGTTCACCCCAGCCCCTGACAATGCGCGAAGCCGCATAGCGGGCCGCCGATGGGATGAACTTGAGATACTCCGATACCAGAACGCGCATAGTGGTGCGATGCAGCCACCAGCGTTTTTGATGCAGACTGGCTGGCATGACGGCATGGGGGATCAGTGTCGTTCCAGGCAGTGCGCGCTTGAGCTCCATGAGGCTACGCGGCATGTGGTAGCCAGA
>JAHZKN010000180.1 GCA_022600335.1 Alphaproteobacteria bacterium | reverse complement strand
TCGCTTGGACTGTTGATCACCTCGCAGGCGGTGAATTTGTTGGCGATGCGGTTCGCGTGCGTCAAATACTGCTCAATCTGGTTTCTAACGCCGTAAAATTTACCGATAAAGGTGGCGTTCGGGTTTCCGTTACGGCGGTTGACACGCAGTCGGCTGGCACGGGGTCGCAGCACACGGTGCGCATGTGCGTCGCCGATACGGGAATAGGCATCTCAGAAGAAGATCAGAAAGCATTGTTCTCGGAGTTTGCGCAGACCGATGAAGCTCTAAAGCGACAGTCTGGTGGAACCGGATTGGGCCTGGCAATCTCACAGCGACTGGCAAAAGTTATGGGCGGCGATCTGAAGATTGAGAGCATCAACGGTTCTGGATCCAGCTTCGTTGTAGATCTCAAACTTCAACCGGTCTCAGGTGTATCGATGACGCGCCGTGGCGCTCCTGCGCTGCCAAGAACAAAGTTAGCGGTGCTGCTTGCCTTTGACCGCGCGCTGGAGCGGGCCGCCCTCAAAGATATTCTCGCGGACTCAGGTATAGATGTTGTTGAATGCGCGCTTGAAGACGCGGCTCACGCTTCTCAGGCTGCTGCGGCCAACGGCACGCCATTTACTCGTGTGATTGTCGATAGTGAGGCCGATCCCGATTTGGCCAAAGCTGTTTTGGATGCCGTGGTCCGCGCAGGTGTAAAAACTGGCTTGAGCCAGTCCGACGTGCGTGGCCTGGTACTTGTATCAATGTTGTCACGAGACACTCTTCCAGAATTTCAAGAGCAGGGCTTTGATGCATATCTCGTGCGCCCGGTTCGCCCCAAGGCACTTCTAGAACAATTAATCACACAGCGTTGTTCGATCAGTGGACGTTGGGGCAAACAAAAAGATGCACCAACGTCACGTCCGAATTCTACGGTGCCCGAGAAACTTCGCTTCTTGCTGGTAGAGGACAACGATATTAATGCGATGCTGGTTGAACACCAGCTCGTGCGACTCGGGCATAAGGTTGTGCGCGCGTGTGATGGCCAAGAGGCCGTGGCTGAAATGCAAAATGCAATCTGTAATGCGGAACTGACGTTTGACGTCGTTTTGATGGATGTGCTGTTGCCGGTTATGGACGGTTTTGAGGCAACGGCAGCAATTCACGCGTTGTTCGAGGAGCACGGAGCGAAGGTCAAACGCCCACCGATCATTGCATTGACTGCGAATGCCTTTGAGGAAGATCGTCAGCATTGCCTCAAGGCGGGCATGGATGACTATTTGGCAAAACCATTTGATCAGGGCATGCTCGAAACCGTTTTATGTCGCTGTTTCCAGCCAGATATGCAGGTTTCCGATTCAGAATCCTGGAGCATTTAGTTTTCGGTCGCTTGAGAACACCCCTAAACGCATGCGACAGAATAGAGTGTCGTAAAATCGTCTCGGTATCGTGATCTATGAATTGCGAAGCCAACTATGATTCGGCCGTTCTTAACGCTAAGCGGCTGAAAAGACGACGGACAGACCATGGCAAATTCAAGCCGATTTCACTGGATACGCGGACACCTGCGCCAACCATCAAACGTCAACGACGATCTCAGTGGTGCATTGGCAGACACATCGATCAGTGATCAGCAGATTGGCCGGCATCTGTTACAACGACGTCGTCCGGAAAAAATCTATGGTCGCATGGGAGACCTCGAAGTGCGCCTTGGTCAGGGGCGCCGCGATATCATCCGTGCTCAACGGTTACGCTACCAAGTTTTTTATCAAGAAATGGCGGCAACAGCTGGGCCCATTACTGCTATGCGCCGGCGTGACCAAGACGCGTATGATGCAGTTTGCGACCATCTTCTCGTCGTTGATCATGCACGTGATTCGTCTGCGAACGATGTTTGGGTTTCTGGCCGTCGTGCCAGTGTGGTCGGCACCTATCGCGTGCTGCGTCAGGATCGCGCCGAGCGCACGCTTGGGTTTTATACCCAGGAAGAATACGACATTGCACCTTTGATGGCGGCTAAGTCAGCGAGCCATCGGTTCATGGAACTTGGACGATCTTGCGTTCTTAAACCGTACAGAAACAAACGAACAGTCGAGCTCCTGTGGCATGGCTTGTGGACATACGTGCGGGAGCACAACGTTGACGTCATGATTGGTTGTGCAAGCTTTCCAGGCACCGATCCAGATGCTCATGCTTTGGCGCTGAGCTTTTTGCACCACCATGCCCGCGCACCTGAGGCCTGGCGTTGCCGAGCCCATGCACACCTTTACCAATCAATGGATCGCATTTCAGAAGATGCGCTCGACGCCAAAGCGGCCTTGCGGCAGATGCCGCCGCTCATTAAGGGCTACTTGCGGCTCGGTGCGTTTGTAGGTGATGGGGCGGTGATTGATCGCCAATTTGGCACAACGGATGTTTTGATCATACTACCGGTTGAAAACATTGATCCACGATACTTTGAACATTTTGGCGCGCCAACCGAGAGCCAGAGCCGATTGGTGCGGGCCAATTGAAACTTGCGGCGTTGGTTGAAGGTGGTGGAAGACTTGGTCGTTGCGCTGAGACGGTCTAATCGCCAATGTTGTAGGCAGCCAAAGCTGCTAAGTTCATAATGTCGGTATCTCTTGATCCAAGTGTGCAGATCTGGACGGGATGCTCCAGGCCAACGAGGAGCGGACCCATAATTGTTGCACCACCTAATTCGCGTAACATCTTGGTTGAAATGGAAGCTGCGTGAAACGCTGGCATGACCAATACATTGGCTGTATCGCTCAGGCGGCAGAACGGATAATGCTGCATGAGATCTGCACTTAACGCTACATCCGCGGCCATATCACCATCGTATTCAAAATCAACCTGACGTTGGTCGAGAAGAGAAACAGCTTCCCGCACGTCATCAGAGCGTTCACCGCGCGGATTGCCAAAGTTGGAATAGGCAAGCAGCGCCACCCTCGGTTCCAAACCAAAGTTGCGTGCGGCGCGGGCGGCTTCTTCTGCGATATTCGCAAGCTCTGCCGCTGTCGGCATGTTGTGGACACTGGTGTCAGCAATAAGGACGGCGCGCCCGCGACAGAGCGCAAGACTGACGCCAATCATGTGACGCCCTGGATGTGGATCAATGACACGGCGTACATCTCTAAAGACACTTGTCCAGCTGCGCGTCGCACCTGATATCATGGCATCTGCGTGTCCATTGGTGACCATCAGGGCTGCAAAAACATTGCGTTCGTTTCGAACCAAGCGTTGGCAGTCTCGGTGCAGCTGGCCACGACGCTGAAGTCTAGCGTAGAGCTGATCGGTGAATTCTTCGGCAAGTGGTGATGT
>JAHZKN010000179.1 GCA_022600335.1 Alphaproteobacteria bacterium | reverse complement strand
TAAGAAAACAGCAGCACGGCGCAAGCCTGCCGCTAAGCGGAAAACAGCAGCTAAGAAGCGCAGACCAGCAGCTAAGCGGAAAACGGCAGTTCGTAAGAAAAAGACGGCAGCCCGTCGGAAGCCAGCAGCTAAGAAGCGCAAAGCAGCTAAGCGTAAGCCAGCCGCCAAGAAGCGCAAAACAGCAGCTCGCCGCAAGCCAGCAGCTAAGAAGCGCAAGACGGCAGCTCGCAGGAAGCCAGCAGCTAAGAAGCGCAAAGCAGCTAAGCGTAAGCCAGCCGCCCGCAAGAAAACTGCGGCGCGTCGCAAGCCGGCAGCTCGTCGTAAGACGACAGCTCGCCGTCGCCGGGCAGCTTAAGCGACTGACTAGGCCCCTTAAGTTGGGCACTTGAGGGGTTATCTGGGACTTCCAAAGTTCCTAAAATGCAATCAAGACCGGTGGCTGCGCGATGCGCCACCGGTTTTGTTTTGTCTGCAATCTGGCAGTTTCTTGGGGTTGCCGCGCTAAGCCAATCGTCATGCGTTTAGATCCCGGCCCTACAGGCAACTATACGCGTCGCTCAACCATCAGCTTTTTCAGCTCCGCTATCGCTTTGGCAGGCGACAGACCCTTTGGGCACGCTTTGGCGCAATTCATGATCGCGTGGCAGCGATAGAGTCGGAACGGATCCTCTAAATTATCCAACCGCTCGCCTGTGGCTTCATCGCGACTGTCGATCACCCAGCGATAAGCTTGCAGCAGCACCGCTGGACCGAGATAGCGATCAGAATTCCACCAATAGCTTGGGCAAGAGGTGGAGCAGCAGGCACACAAAATACACTCATAGAGACCATCAAGCTCTGCACGATCATCTCGTGACTGCGTCCACTCTTTGGGCGGCGTTGGCGTATCGGTTTGAAGCCAGGGTTCAATGGATCGAAGTTGCGCATAAAAGTTCGTCATGTCAGGCACCAAATCTTTGACGACTTCCATGTGGGGTAGCGGATAGATCGTAACCGCGCCCTTGACGTCATCAAATCCTTTGAGGCAGGCCAAGGTATTGGTGCCGTCGATATTCATTGCGCATGACCCACAAATGCCCTCACGACAGGAACGGCGAAACGTGAGCGTCGGGTCAATTTCGTTCTTGATCTTGATCAGCGCGTCCAGAACCATAGGACCGCATGTTGATTGATCGACCCAATAACGATCGATGCGCGGATTGTCCTGATCGTCAGGAGACCATCGATAGATGCGGAATTCCTTCCAATCTCCACCGCGCTCTGGCTCATTCCATGTCTTGCCAGGTTTGACTTTGGATTTTTTTGGCAGTGTCAACTGAACCATGGGAAGAATCGTCTTTCTAGCTGTTGGGTTTACACGCCAAGTGAAGATCAGGCGTGGGATACGTTGAATATACTTCTGTTGAACCAGTCCCCAGCCCCGTCTGTCAACGATCGGATTTCAGACTCACGGGGCGTTTCACCACCTATTGCATCCTCAAGTCCGCGCAAACTCCGCAACGACTCCAAAACCCGACCAATCTCTGATCGGATCAGGCGACCTGGTACTTCTTTAATTCGCGGATTAACGCTGTTAAACGGTCTGCGATTTCAATGCCCTTGTCGATGCAGTCTCTCAGCGAAGCACGCACCTGCAATACGTGATTGAGTTCATCCTGACACTCACCAAAGGCGATAAATACAGCATCTGGTGCGTCAATTTCTCCGTCTTCGACCGCCGCCATCACCGCGCATGCATTTTGCGATGCCAGGACCAACATGGCCGCGACGTCGTTAATCAACAGATTGTATGTCGCGCTCGCCGTTGCGGCCACGCGGCCACCTTGGACGCCAAATTTTAGCGGGGTTCCTTTTGTCCGTCCCTCGGCTGCAAACAAATCAGGGTGACGATCAAAGCGGCGAAAAATCTCAGCAAGACCCGAACAGCAGGTTTCGAGCTCTTGAACCGCAACTGTGGCACGCCGTTTGGCTTCAGGCTTTTTTGCTGTAGCGTCTTCCGCGATCCAATTTACAGCCGCAATGGATGCCACCGCGCCGAGTGCTGCCAATGCCGGCAACACTGCGGTGCTTACATCTGGAGCGATGCGACTCTGCAAAGTCGGATCCGTATCGCGCGACATCACCAACCGTCCATAGGGCCCGTTTCCTTGGCGTCTTGCGATACCGCTAGGACGTAGCCGTTGGGATCCTGAAAGCCAAACTCGAGCCAACCGTACGCCATCGTCTCAGGCCCCCATAAAAATTCGATTTCACGCTCCCATTCCCGCGCCAGCGTGAGAATGTCCTGCGTGCGAAAGTAAAGTGTTCCAGAAAATACCGGTACGGCAGGTTGGCCGACAACCGACATAGTGTGGAAATGTAACCGAATCGCATCGCGGCTGAATTCACACCAACTTGGCTTAGCTGGTGAGGGCCACGTTGCCGTGCGCTCAAAGCCCAATGTATCAACGTAGAACTCAGTTGTTTCCTCAAGGTCGCGACTGACTAAGCTGGGAATGATTGCCGTCATTTCCGAAGTCACACCAAACACTCCTTATGTCAGACCTTGCGAGACCATCAGAGTTCGCTGTACGCCATCTCACCCTAATCAGGGCAGCTTATTTTGATTTTCATACCTAGAACTTTTTTCAGAAACACACTTGGTTTCGTGTGTTCTTATCTGAAAACCGCGAACACTTTTCAGGAACACGCGCTAGTACACACGGGCCTTTGGTTCGATGTAACTGATTTCATTGGTCAACGTCTGGGTATGAACAGGACGATCACCGAGCTCTACAGATTTGGTTGCATAGTCAGCATATGCCAACGTGTGCTTCATCCAGTTTTCGTCATCGCGATC
>JAHZKN010000178.1 GCA_022600335.1 Alphaproteobacteria bacterium | reverse complement strand
TGCGAAAAAAGATTGTCCGTAAAATTCTTGATCGGCCATCAGCATTGTTCGGACTTGGTATTCCGCCTGCTCAGTATGAGGCGCTCGCCGGTGGCCGGGCCATGCATGATGTCATCGAGGAGCGGCTCGAACAGTTGGCCTGCGGATTTGATTTGAATGAAAACTATTTTGCGTGGCAGGCCTTCAATCGTGGGTACGCACCGGACGGTCAAGGGCCCGTGCCCCCTTATCTGGAACAGAAGAATTTTGAAACGCTGAGAGCCAACATAGATGGCGCGCGGGTCTTGAATGTCTCTTTGACAGCACATCTCGCCAGCCAACACAATGCCAGCCTTGATCGCTACGTCTTGCTCGACGCTCAGGACTGGATGGCTGATGCCGACCTGACAGCGCTATGGCAGGAAATCACGCGTACAGCGCGACCAGGCGCACGCGTCATTTTTCGAACGGCGGGCAAAGAGACCATTCTTCCTGAACGTGTTCCTGAACGCATTTTGGCGCAGTGGGATTACAAGGCAGTGTCGTCAAAAGAGTTCGCCGCGCATGACCGTTCAGCAATTTATGGTGGTTTCCATATATACGTTAAGGGCGCCTAAAATGGAAAACACTGCAACCGCTCTCATCGCCAATTCAATGGACCAACACTACCGCTATCAGAGGTTGGTCTATGACAAGACGCGCCAGTATTTTTTAATCGGTCGCCAACATCTGATTGATGAACTCAAACCATTGGCCGGACAAAGCGTGCTGGAGATCGGATGTGGCACCGCGTGGAACTTGATCAAGGTTGCAAACCGACATCCCGAGGCTGACGTCTTTGGGATCGATCTTTCCCGGACCATGCTGCAAACGGCATCCCAGTCTCTTCGGCGCAAGGGTCTGCAACAGCGCATTGTTTTAAGTCAAGGCGACGCGACATCATTCGACGCAAGAGCAACATTTGGTCGCGATTATTTTGACCGCATATTTTTTTCTTACTCGCTATCCATGATCCCGGATTGGAGCCGCTCATTTGAACATGCTCTTGACATGCTCGCTTCTGGCGGAACATTGCATGTCGTCGACTTTGGCCAATGTGAAGAACTTTCCAACGTCTTCAAACGTTCATTGTTTGCCTTTCTCGCCCATTACAAGGTGACACCGCGCGGTGATCTACCAGAGCTGGCTGCGAGTATTGCCAAGCAAAAAGGGTTCGCCACGAAAGCCCGCAATCTTCACTACGGTTACACCAGTTATATCTCGGTAACAGCGCCTGGAAATTGCATTCCAGAAACAAGGCTCCCGTAGCGCGCACCAAAGCAACCAGGTTACACCGCTCGCACCATTAGTCCGCCTTGGGTCAAAGCCAGCCTGGGCTTGGATAGTCGAATGTCCGCGGTTGGTCGAAGCGGACATCAATGACGATTCATCTTCTTGATGAGTTATGTTCCAACGCTTGCAGGTCCGATTTGTCAACGATCCGCTTGTTTCCAACCCCACCCCAAAACCTTATTTGCTGCACCACTTCTCCACTTCGTCATCCCGGCCTCCGCGGGGGATGACGGTTGAGTAGGATGCGATCGCCGCTCCACACCTTTGTTATGCCAACGCTTCCCAGGGTCGTGTTGGGCTTACGGCCGCGATGGGCGTCATCCCGGGCGGGCATTGTTTTTAGTTCATGGTCAGCGGGGTGCGCTTGCGGTTTGAGCGGCTGCCGGCGATTAACCGACTTTGTTAACGCAAGTTGGAACGGTTTTTGCGCTGAACTTCTCAAAATTGGCATTGGCGACCCATTTTGGCACCGCCATAGGCAAGGATTTGCAGCATGCTGAATCAGTCTCTGGCGTCTCCGGCGACAGCGTCCCGCGTTGATTGGGTCGATATTGCCAAGGGTGTGTGCATCATCCTGGTGGTGATGCTGCATGCGACCCAGGGTGTTGAAAAAGCGATGGGAGAAGCGTCGCTTTTTGGCGCTGTCATTGATTGGGCCAAGCCGTTTCGGATGCCGGATTTCTTTTTGATTTCGGGCTTGTTTCTGGCGCGCCGGATCGATCGGCCGTGGCGCAGTTACCTCGACACCAAAGTGCTGCACTTTGCTTACTTCTACATTCTATGGGTGAATATTCAGATTGGCATCAAGGCACCGCATTTCATTGGCGAGTTGGGTCTTGCCGGTTTTGCCAAGCTTTATCTTACAAGCTATGTGATTCCAGTTAGTTCGCTGTGGTTCATTTATCTTTTGGCGGTTTACTTTGTCGCTGCCAAACTGTTGTCGGGCATTTCAAAACCGCTGGTCTTTTTGGCGGCCGCGGCCATGCATGGTGTCACGCCAGAAAGTGGTGTGTTCGTTGTTGATCAATTCAGCGAGCGCTTTGTGTTCTTTTATGCTGGCTATGCGGCCGCGCCAGTGATCTTTGACTATGCACGCCGTGTCGCCCGTGCGCCCGAGCTGCTTGTCGGTGCGGCCCTTGCAACCTGGTGCATTCTCAACGCCTGGGCTGTCAGCAGCGGTCTTGCAGAGACACCAGCGTTGGATCTCGCGGTGTCGTTTATCGGCATTGGCGCGGTGATCGCGTTTTCGGTTGTTCTGCTTGATACACCGGTTGGAAAAGGGCTTGCCTATTGTGGCCGGCAATCGATTTCGATTTATCTCGCCTTTGCCATCCCAATGGCGGCGATGCGGCAAATTTTGCTGAAGCTCGATCTCGGACTGGGTGTGGATGCGATTTCACTGGCAGCACTAACCGCTGGCGTCATTGCACCGCTGATCTTGGCGGCGATTGTCAAGCCGACACCGCTGGCATTCCTGTTTACAAGACCGGATGCATTTCGCTTGAAGGATGCGCGGGCTAAGCTTGGGCAGCGCGCCAATCAACGTCTCGACGAGATTGGCAAAGACACGCGCCAGGCTTCACCAACGCTGGCTTAGACGATTTCTGGTTGAGCTAGATAATCGGGCCGGTCGGCTATAGGGGCGTCTCTGGTTTCGGTTTCTGTTCAAGTTTGCGAATGCGTTCGCGAAACTTCTTCAGCATGCCTTCGACGTAGTCGAACATCTGGTCGACATCTTCCTCACGCGGCACCTTGAACGCGCTGCTTGGCGGCACCGGTGGTGCGAGATCGTTTGGCTTGCCTTTATTGTCCGGGCTGAGCCCGAAATGCTGTTCAAGGCGGTCGACCTCAGCGCGCAGTTTTTGGTTTTCTTTTTTTAAGGACTCGATTTGTGCAGCGTACTTGGAGTGGCTGTCCTCCGCTAAATCGCACACAACTTTGCCGGCCGTATTTTTGCACAAAGAGACCGCGCCGGTTTGCTTGTCGAGACGCAGAAAGCCACCTTCGCTCGGCGTCATAGCGTAGCGGCCATTTTCTGCGTCCGCAGCCATAGCTGAAGGACCCTGCAAAACAGCCGTGACAAGGGCAATAGCGACGGCGGTGAGAGCGATGACGGTGAGTGCGTGGGTGTCGCATCCGGCCAGGTTGAGGCGGGCAAAAGTGCGGCTCGGT
>JAHZKN010000177.1 GCA_022600335.1 Alphaproteobacteria bacterium | reverse complement strand
CCCAGCGTGTGCGTCGTTTGATCAGTATCCCAATTTTGAGTTGCGTGGCACACACTTCACGGATCTGGTCTCTGCGTTGCCTGGTATCGAGATGCTCGGGGAGAAAAGATGAGGGTCTCGCGTGCAGATCGAAGTCGGTTGGTCGAATGGTGGTTTACTGTTGATCACGCGTTGCTGCTCGCTGTGCTTGCAATCGTAGCCGCCGGTATTGTGCTTTCGCTGGCTGCTAGCCCCGCCGTTGCTGTGAGCAAAGGGTTGTCACAGTACTATTTCGTTGAACGGCACGTGCTTTTTTCTGTGGCCGGTGTTGGGGTCATGCTCGTGGTCTCGTTTCTAGATCCAAAAGCGGTGCGGCGTTTGGCGTTGCTCTTGTTCATCGTTGCTCTTGTTGCTCTGATTTACATTTATTGGAACGGTAGGGAGATCAACGGGGCGAAACGCTGGTTAAATTTGTTTGGCCATTCTTTTCAGCCATCAGAATTAGCCAAGCCTGCATTTGTCGTGCTGAGTGCCTGGCTGTTGGCGGAAACACACAAGGCAAAGGACATGCCTGCGTTGGCGATTTCCATCGCTTTGGCCGTGCTGCTGTGTACGCTGTTGATCTTGCAGCCTGATGTCGGGCAAACCGTGCTGGTGGCGGGGGTTTGGGCGGCCCTCTATTTTGTATCTGGCCAGCCCTTGATCGGCGGCGTGGTCATAATGGTGCTTGGATTGGTCGGTCTGATTTCGGCCTATGCCATTTTCCCGCATGTACAATTCCGGGTGGATCGATTTTTAAATCCTAACCCCGGTGACAATTCACAGGTTGACCGCGCCATGCAAAGTTTTACCGAGGGTGGTTTTTTTGGCCGCGGTCCCGGAGAAGGCACAATCAAAACCGTGTTGCCGGATGCGCATACCGATTTCATTTTTGCTGTCGTGGCAGAAGAGTATGGCGTGATAGCCTGTTTAGCACTGCTGTTTGCATTTACGTTTGTCGTCATTCGCGCATTTCAACGTGCGCGCCAGGAGCCAGACGGATCCATTCGTTATGCCGTGATCGGTTTGGCCCTGTTGTTCGCATTGCAGGCTTATATCAACATGGGCGTCAACATCGGCTTGTTGCCTGCCAAAGGCATGACGCTTCCCTTCATTTCCTCAGGCGGTTCATCAATGATCGCGATTTCGATCACGGTTGGCATGCTGCTGGCGTTAACGCGCCGACGCTCTAGTCTTGCGCACGTGCAACAGCCGGCACCAGCGGTGTCGGGTGTTCACGTCCACCGGAGTCTCTCATGAGCGCGCCAAAGACTGTTGTGTTGGCGGCGGGTGGTACTGGCGGCCATTTGTTTCCTGCTTTTGCGCTTGCTGAGGAATTGGGCCGACGCGGACTTGTTGTTGATCTGGCAACAGACATGCGCGGCGATCGCTATGGCAGTGGGTTCCCGGCGCGAACTATCTATCAAATCCCATCAGCCACAGTGCGCGGGCGATCCCCGGTTGCGCTTGCAAAAACAGGGTTGCAGCTGGCGCGAGGCATCGGTTCTGCCTATCGCATTTTGGGACGCGTTAAGCCGGCCGCTGTGATCGGTTTTGGCGGCTACCCAACATTTCCTCCTCTGATGGCCGCAAGATTGCGTGGCATTGCAACCGCCGTGCATGAACAGAATGCCGTGCTGGGGCGCGCCAACCGACTGCTGGCATCGCGCGTTGATTGTATTGCGACAACGTTCTCCGAGACCAAGTTTCTATCCAATGCCGTGCGTGCGCGAATTTGCAAGACTGGCAATCCGGTGCGCGCTGCCGTGGAGACGGCAGCTGAGGCGGCGTACCCGGAGCTTAGAGATGAGACGCCGTTTCATATTGTTGTGTTTGGTGGCAGTCAGGGTGCACGTTTCTTATCGGAGAGCGTGCCCGGTGCGCTGAAAGGCCTGCCGCACCCCTTGCGTCAGCGTCTGCACATTGTTCAACAGGCACGCGAGGAGGATGTTCCTAACGTCAAAAAGCTTTATCAGGATGCCCGAATAAAAGCCGAGGTAGGCTCGTTTTTCCAAAATTTGCCGGAATTGATCGCCAAGTCGCATCTTGTTATCGCCAGGGCTGGGGCATCGACTGTGGCCGAGTTAACAGTCATCGGGCGGCCCGCTGTGCTCATTCCACTGCCCGGTGCACTCGACAATGATCAGCTTGAAAACGCCAAGCGGCTTGCCGAATCAGGGGCAGCTTGGTGTATCGAGCAGAAGGATGTGACCGCTGCGCGATTAACGGATGAGATTGCTCGGCTGGCCGCTGCCCCCAATCAGCTCGCTGATGCGGCCAGGCAGGCAAAATCGATGGCCAGCGGCAATGCTGCTATAGCCTTGGCTGATGTTGTCGAAGAGATGATTGTTGACCATCGGTAGGCTGGTTCTTGCGGGGAACAAGCGCAATAAATATGGGCGCAGCCTCTCGGTTGGCCTGAGCGCGCAACGAATAGGAAGAAACGACCATGCAGATGCCCCGCGATGCCGGGACTTTTCATATCGTTGGGATTGGTGGCATTGGAATGAGTGCCATCGCCGAAATTCTTATGGCTAAAGGTTTCAATGTACAAGGCTCGGACCAGAAAGAGTCTGCAAACGTGCAACGGTTGCGCGCCAACGGCATTCGCGTGTTTGTCGGCCATGATCCAGTGAATTTGATTGGTGCGCGTCACGTTGTTATTTCGTCTGCGGTGAAAGCTGGCAACCCAGAGCTCGAAGCTGCGCGCAAAAAACACCTCACAATCATTCGCCGTGCAGAAATGCTGGCAGAGCTCATGCGCCTTTATGCAACGGTATCGATTACCGGCACGCATGGCAAAACAACAACCTCGTCTCTTGCGAGCCACGTCTTTGCAGCCGCCGGTCTCGACCCAACAGTGATCACAGGTGGGATCATTAATGACTGGGGATCAAATGCTCGTCTTGGCCAAGGTCGATGGATGATTGTTGAGGCAGATGAGAGCGACGGCACCTTTACCCGATTGCCGACCGAAATTGGCGTGGTTACTAATATTGATCCCGAGCATCTCGACTACTTCAAGAGCGTTGACAACATGCATCGCGAGTATGCGGCGTTCTTCAACAACATTCCGTTTTATGGATTAGCGGTTACCAACATTGATCATCCCGTTGTCCGCGACATGGTCGAAAAACTTGGTCTGCGCCGAGATGGCCGACGTTTGTTGACGTATGGCACGAGCGAGGGGGCAGACATTCAACTCACAGGGCTTCAGGCGGATGGCCATTTCAGCCGCTTCGATTTCCGGTTAAGCGGGCGCGTTGCAGGAGGGGCTCGTGAAGCTAAGGGTTGGTCGCTGCCGTATCTCGGTGAGCACAACGTGCTCAACGCGTTAGCGGCTGTCGCGGTGGCAACAGAAGTTGGTATTCCCGATGAGAAAATTTGCGCAGGCCTTGCGTCATTCTCTGGCGTGAAGCGCCGGTTCCAGCTAACCGGAACCTGGAATGGCGTCAGTATCTTTGACGATTATGCGCACCATCCCGTTGAGATCAATTCTGTACTGCAAGCGGCAAAGAGTGGTGCACGTGGTCGCGTTATGGCAGTGGTTGAACCACACCGCTATTCGCGTGTGCGCGATTTGTTTGGCGATTTTTGTTCATGCTTCCACGCTGCCGATAGCGTGGTTGTGATGCCGCTTTATTCCGCCGGCGAATTGCCCATCGACGGTATTGATCAATATTCGCTTGCAGATGGTATCCGCGCAACCGGTCATCCGGCAGTGCAAGCGGTTGATGGAACCGGTGGGTTGGTTGATCTTGTACGCCGCCATGCAACTGAGGGTGATATGGTTGTCTGCGTTGGCGCAGGCGTTTCAACAGAGTGGGCGCATGCGCTTCCCGGTTGGCTTGCCGATGAGCAGCCGCGCCGGGCTGGAGGCGGCCTTTGATGACATTTGCCGACCTTACGGAGACCCTCAAACAGAAGATGCCCGAGCTACGCGGCACGCTTAAAGCAAACCAAAGCTTGGCGGGCATTACGTGGTTTCGCGTTGGGGGGCCGGCGCAAATCCTCTTCACACCTGCTGACGAAGCAGACCTTGCCTATTTTCTAAAACAGAATAGTGGTGAGCTGTCGGTTGTTATGATCGGTTTGGGGTCTAACCTTTTGGTGCGCGATGGCGGCATTCCAGGTGTGGTCATTCGCCTAGGGCGCGGCTTTGGCGGGAGCGCAGTTGAAGATGGTCATCGGTTGCGTGTTGGAACGATGGTGCCCGACGTCAAGGTGTCACGCGCGGCAGCAGAAGTAGGAATTGCTGGCCTGTCGTTCTACCGAGGCATCCCGGGCTCTATCGGAGGGGCGCTACGCATGAATGCCGGTGCGCACGGCACCGAAACCAAAGATGTACTGGTTGAGGCGCGTGCGGTTTCGCCAGATGGCACCGTGCATGTGCTGTCTAACGCGGACATGGGGTTCACCTATCGTCATTGTGCGGTTCCTGACGACTGGATTTTTACCGAAGCCGTATTCCAGGGTCGCGCTGGGAACACCGATGAGATCGCATCAGAGATGCGTGATGTTGCGCAATACCGCGAAGAGAACCAGCCGATCAAAGAACGCACGGGCGGGTCGACGTTTAAGAATCCCGAAGGCCATAGCGCGTGGCGTTTGGTCGATCAGGCCGGCATGCGTGGCTATCGTGTCGGTGGCGCCAAGGTTTCGGAGATGCATTGCAATTTCCTGATCAACGACCAGCAGGCAACGGGCGAAGATTTGGAACGATTAGGGGAAACTGTGCGTGCCGAAGTCAAGGCGATCTCTGGCATTACGCTGCAGTGGGAGATCAAACGTCTGGGTGTCTCCAGGGACGGTGGTGCCATCGGCGAAGACCTCGCTGTCCGCGACCCGCACCGGGTTATTTCAGACCGCAAGCCCGCATCAGCGTAAAACGAAGTGCGATGAGATTGAGCGGCGTACCTTCTAGAGCTGAGTGCAGTGTGATAGGAGCCCGATTGGCAAATCCGTCCGTTGCCTCGTTGTTGGGAGAGCCTTGGTGACAAATCAACTTGAAAGCCCGCCTCAGCGCACCTTCAAGCACGTGGCTGTTTTGATGGGCGGGTGGTCATCAGAGCGCGATATAAGTCTCAAGTCTGGGGCAGCTGTCGCCAAGGCGCTGGCCGACGAAGGTTATCAGGTGACATCGGTTGATGTCGGACGCGATATTGCATCTGAGTTGGTCCGCCTGGCTCCCGATGTTTGCTTTAATGCCTTGCACGGGCCGATCGGTGAGGATGGATCGATCCAAGGTGTTTTGGAGTGTCTTGGCATTCCCTATACGCACTCAGGCGTCGAGCCATCTGCTCTGGCCATGCACAAAGCGCATGCGAAAACTGTGATGCAGGCGCATGGCGTTCCTGTTGCTGATGCACGTTTATGTGCACGTCAAGAGGCAGCAACACACCACGTGTTGGATCCGCCTTATGTTGTGAAACCGATTGCCGATGGGTCAAGTTTTGGTGTCGTGATCGTGCCGGCCGAGGCCGCCAAACCACCACCAGAAATAACCACGGGCGGCAGCTCAGATGAATTGGTGATGGTAGAGCGCTTCATCCCGGGCCGTGAATTGACTTGCGCTGTGATTGGCACATTTGTCACCGAGGTCATTGAGATTCTGCCCGCCGCGCACCTTGCCTTCTACGATTATGAAGCAAAGTACGCCTCGGGCGGCTCTCGCCACGTTCTACCAGCCGAACTTTTACCGGATGTTTACCAAAAGGTTAGGAAATACACCCTTAGGGCGCATCAGGCCTTGGGTTGCCGCGGGGTCACCCGTGCCGACTTTAGGTTTGATGACCAAAGCGGTGCATTAGACGACGTCATATGCCTTGAGGTGAACACACAACCTGGCATGACCGAGACGTCACTGGTGCCGGAATTAGCAGCGTATGCCGGTTGGTCATTTGGTGACCTGGTACGCTGGATTATAGAGGACGCCAGTTGCGACAGGTCTATAGACAAAGTGACCTAAATTCCGATCGGATGTCTTCGTCCGCGCGCCCGGCCGTTGCAACTGATACCTCGTATCCCGCTTTATCGACGAGCTCTTTTTCGCCGGAACATCAGCTGCCTCAGAGCGATCACGTCTGGCACGACGCACCACCAAAAACCTGGCAGCAACGCGCACTTCGCAAACTCTCGATTGCGGGGGCCGCGGCAGTGGTAGGCATGCTGACGTTTGCTGTGCTGACAGACGGCGGATCTCGATTGAACACGCCGCGGGCGTTTTATGGCGATCTTGAGCGGCTCGCAATCGCGGCGGGTTTTGGCATCAAACAAGTGTCTCTGAGCGGTCATCGCTACACACTTGAAGACGATATTTTTGATGCTCTCGATCTTGGCAATATGCAGTCCTTCTTGAGTTTTGACTCCGCAGTTTTGCGCGAACGCCTGGAACGCTTATCGTGGATCAAGATGGTGGAAGCATCACGCGTCTATCCCGGCCAACTAAAGATTCGTGTCACTGAGCGCGAGCCGGCTGCGGTGTGGCACAGAGGTGGGCAGGCGTATCTCATCGACAGCGGCGGCCGGGTGCTAGCTGCAGTTGAGTCTGGTGTGATGGGGCATTTACCGCGGCTCAGTGGTGAAGGTGCACCGCGCGATGTCGGGCAGTTATTTGCACTCTTGCAACAATTTCCAGATGTCGCAGGCTTTGTGGTGGCGTCTGAGCGCGTTGGCGAACGGCGGTGGACCCTAAAACTGGTTGGCGGTGGTGCGGTGCATTTGCCGGCAGGCCAGGAAGCAAGCGCTCTGCAAGCTTTTCTGTCACAAGACCGAGCACTGGACCTTATCCAACGCGGGGCCAGCATTATTGATCTGCGCGCTCGAGGGCGCATTGCGGTGCGGGCTGCGGCGAAAGGCACGCGCGTGAGCTCACGTGGTCAGCAAGTGGGCGGGGGCGTGTGAGGAATAGGGCAATGGGCGCAAAAAAATGGACTAAGGTTGGCAGCTTTCGCATTGTTGGGGTGCTCGACATTGGGACTGTTAAAACAGTCTGCTTGATTGCCGCGGTTGGCCCGTGGTCGAAGTCTCAGCCGCATTCAGAAGATCGCATGCGCGTTGTTGGCCTTGCCCAGCAGCGTTCGCGGGGTGTCACCGCAGGTGTGATTACGGATTTAGATAAAGCGGAACAGACAGCGCGCGCCACAATTGCCCAAGCTGAGGCGATGGCCGGTGTGACACTTGAAGAGGTTGTTGTTTCGGTCTCATGTGGTCAGTTGATGTCGCAGAATTTCATGGCGACGGCTGATATTGCTGGCGGCATTGTCGCTGACGATGATCTCGAACGCTTGCATGTCGCCGGTCGCGGCTATGCGAGCCGAGAAGGGCGCAGCATTGTTCATCTCAATCACCGAGGCTATCGCTTGGATGGCGGTGAACGTGTCCTTGAGCCCCGCGGAATGGCAGCCCAACGCGTGACCGCAGATTGGCATGCGGTTACCGCCGATGATGCACCGATCCAAAACCTGCTGATGACGGTTGAGCGCTGCTACCTCAACACCAGCCACTTGTTTGCCGCGCCTTATGCCAGTGGACTTGCCACGACAACAGAAGAAGAGCGCCAGCTCGGAGTAACGTGCATTGATTTTGGAGGCGGCACTACAACTCTTTCTGTTTTCACGGATGGTGATTTTATATTCACCGACTCCATAGCGGTGGGCGCAAACCACATCACTTGCGATATCGCACGCGCATTGCAGACGCCGCTTGCAGAAGCTGAGCGAATCAAGGCGCTCTATGGAACAGTTGTAAATGCGCAATCTGATGAACATGAGACATTTTCCTATCCATTGGCTGGTGAGGAAGATGGCGATGTGATTCAGACGACGAAAGCGCACCTGTCTCACATTATTCGGCAGCGTTTTGAGGCCATTGCCAAGCTGGTTGAGGAGCGCATCAGCGCAGCAGGTATTGCGCCTTATGCTGGTGAGCAGATCGTGATCACTGGTGGCGGAAGTCAACTCGTTGGTGCTGGTGAATTTTTGTCCCGCTGTTTGCGCAAGCGCGTGCGGGTCGGTGCTCCGGCTCCAATTTCGGGATTGCCGCCTGGTGTAGCCTCGGCGGCGTTTGCGACGGCGGTTGGACTGCTGGAAGCGCGTACACTGAAGATGGTTTCGGGAGATGTCGTAAAGGCTGCAAAACAGGATGCGCGTAGTAGCTATATCGATCGTCTTGGAGATTGGCTGAAGCAAGGGTTCTAGTGGTGTTGCACAGGGTTGCGTTGTGTCCGCCAGAATGGACACGCAAAAATCAACCCAAAGGGCATGTACGGCCGATCAGGTCGTGACGCCTTGGAATTCGGCGAGAGGACAAAATGAGCATCAAGTTGCAATTGCCCGAGCTCACGGACCTGAGACCACGCCTGGTTGTTATCGGTGTTGGTGGAGCAGGTTGCAATGCCGTCAACAACATGATTGCGGCGGGGCTCACAGGCGTTGAGTTTGTCGTCGCAAATACCGACGCGCAAGCGCTTGCCGCCTCAAGCGCTGAGCATCGATTGCAACTCGGCGCTAATTTGACCGAAGGTCTGGGTGCCGGCTCAAAGCCCGAGATTGGCCAAGCTGCAGCGGAAGAAGCCATTGAAGAAATCCGTGGCCAGATCTCTGGTGCGCATATGGTTTTTGTCGCAGCCGGTATGGGTGGCGGCACCGGCACAGGTGCAGCGGCAATTATTGCAAGTGTTGCAAAAGAACTCGGTATTCTAACGGTTGGTGTGGTCACCAAACCGTTTCAGTTTGAGGGTGCCCGGCGCATGCGCATTGCAGAAGCGGGTATTGCCGAACTGAAAAAGACCGTTGATACCCTGATTGTCATTCCCAATCAGAATTTGTTCCGCCTTGCCAACGAAAAAACGACCTTCTCGGAGGCGTTTATTTTGGCTGATCAGGTGCTCTACTCTGGCGTTGCCTGCATTGTCGACCTGATCATCAAGGAAGGTTTGATCAATCTTGATTTTGCCGATGTGCGCACCGTCATCAGCGGTATGGGTGCTGCGATGATGGGCACGGGCGAAGCCTCAGGAGAACGCAGAGCTGTTGTTGCCGCGGAAGAAGCCATCGCCAATCCGCTGCTTGACGATGTGTCGCTGCAAGGTGCGCGCGGACTTTTATTGTCAATCACGGGAAGTTCGGATCTCACGCTTTACGAGGTCGATGAGGCCGCAAGCCGGGTGCGCGAAGAAGTCGACCCAGAGGCAAATATTATCGTTGGTGCGACTTTTGACGACAGCCTCGGCGACCGTGTGCGCGTATCGATTGTCGCCTCCGGTATGCATCGTGGTTTGGGTGAGTCCAACCAGCCGGTTTGGTCGAACGCAACGCCAACGCCAATTCCAGCACCTGAAAGCACGGCAACACCCGCGGGGTATGCGCCCCAGGCAGCGGATCAGGGACGTGGTGCGAGTATGCATGAGCGTCTCTCTGAGGCATTGCAGCAGGGTGCGGAGACAGCATCCGATGGGCAGCACCATGGAGACATGCCAGCTTCACCATTCGCGGCTCAATCACGTGCCGATTCGGCTGGCCCTCCGCCGCTTGATGCGACGGGGTCTTGGGTTGCACCTGGTCAGGTGACGATCGAAGATGGATTGCCTCCGTTGCCGCACACATCATCGTCCCAGCCTTATGATGGCTATGGAGCGCAGAACTTTTCTGAGCCACAGGATTTTCAACCCGTCGTCGCGGAGCAAATTCCGCGGGCCGGACGGCGCATGCCAAGTGTGGAAGATTTTCCGCCGCATGCGCAGATGGAATATCACCACAAGCAAGCGCATCATCAGGTAGCCTCTGAGCAGGAGGCTGGTGAACAGTCTGATGTTCAGCCACGCAAGCGAACGTTGCTTGATCGTCTAAGGGGGCGGGCAAGACGCAAAAGTGATTCGGTAGTGGAAAACTCAAATTCGGAATTGAACTCGCAATCAGAGTCGGATTTATCGCCAAACGACTCACGTTTTTCGACAACTGAACAGGCGTTTGATACTTCTGATACAGAGCCTGTGAATCGACAACAAAGTGCTG
>JAHZKN010000018.1 GCA_022600335.1 Alphaproteobacteria bacterium | reverse complement strand
TCATGTTTGCGCAGAACATCGTAGATCAAATCCGTCGACATGGTGACCTGGCGACCGGTTTTTTCCTGGCCTGGGTGGCGCCGCTCAATCAGACCGGCAATGACGGCGACGGTACGGAAAGTGCGTTTCATCAAGCTGGCGTCTGCCAACCAGGCATCCAGATCATCCCCCAGCATGTCTTGTTCAAAGAGTGCAGCTAGGTTGAGGCGCTTTTCGGCAATCAAGTGGGAGAGATCGTTAATGCACCACAGAGCAAGCCCATAGTCATTGGCGACAAAGCCAAGTGGGCGAGCACCTGCACGATCCAAGCGCCTGGTGAGCAGCATGCCAAGTGTTTGATGGGCGAGACGACCTTCAAACGGATAGGCGACAAGGTAGTGCCTCTTGCCGCGCGGAAAGGTTTCGACCAAGACGTGCTGGCTGTCCGGCAGAGCCGAGTGTTGGGCCTGCAGGTGCAGCCACTCAGAAACGGGTGCGGGAAGTTTATTCCACGACGTGCGGTCCGCCAACATGTGACGCACACGCTTTGCCAAATGCGTGGACAAGGGAAACTTGCCACCGACAAAGCTCGGTATCATGGCATCATCTGCAGAACTGCGCGTGACCCATGCATCGGTCTCGGCAAGAGCTTCAAAGCGCAGGATCTGGCCGGCAAAGGCGAAGGTATCGCCCGGGCGAAGCTGTTCGATGAAGCCTTCTTCGACCTCACCGAGAACGCGGCCACCGCGCATGCGTGCCGCTGCCCCAGGACTTGCCGACTTGCGTGGTTTGCCAAGACGCACCTTGATCATCGGCGTTTCGACAATGGTGCCAACGTTCATGCGGTATTGCTTGGCGATGCGTGGGTGGGCGAGCCGCCACAGCCCCTCCTCTGTCTGACGCAGTTTGGCATACCGTTCGTAGGATTTGAGCGCATAACCGCCAGTGGCGACATAATCGAGGACGCGGTCAAAAGTTTTTCGGTCGAGGTCGGAATAGGGCGCAGCAGAGCGCACTTCGTCAAATGCGTGTTGCGCGTCGAATGGTGCTTGGCACGCCATGCCCAATATGTGCTGTGCCAACACGTCCAGCGCGCCGCTGCGTGCTAGCGGCGTATCATGTTCGCCTGCAAGGGCTGCGTCGAGGGCTGCCCGGCATTCCAAAACCTCAAAGCGATTGGCGGGGACTAACAGCGCCTGTGATGGTTCCTCAAGCCGGTGGTTGGCACGGCCGATACGTTGCATCAATCGGCTTGCGCCTTTGGGTGCGCCGACATTAATCACCAAATCGACATCGCCCCAATCGACGCCAAGATCGAGCGTCGATGTGGCGACAACACTGCGGAGGCGACCGGCGACCATCGCCGCTTCAACTTTGCGCCGTTGGCCGACATCGAGCGAGCCATGGTGGAGCGCAATAGGTAATGCATCGTCGTTGACGCGCCACAGCTCTTGAAACACCAGTTCGGCCTGCATGCGCGTGTTGACGAATACAATGGTCGTGCGGTGCTCGGAGATGGCTTCATAGATGGCCTCAATCGCATAGCGGGCCGAATGGCCTGACCACGGCACAGGTGCATCAAGTTCGAGAATTGTGAGCCGGGGCTTTGCCCCATCTGGTACTACCACACTGTCTGCAAGTGTGGTTCGCTCTTGCGGTTGGTGTTGGGCATGAAGGTAGGCGCGCAGTTGCGCCGGTCGGGCCACCGTCGCCGAAAGCCCAATGATTGTGACGCCCGGTGCAACCGTGCGCAGGCGTGCCAGATTCAGGCTCAGAAGATCACCGCGCTTGGTTCCAGAAAGCGCATGCAGCTCATCCACGATGATGGTGATCAGGTTGCCAAACAGCAGCTTGGCATCTGGATGCGACAGCATAAGAGCGACTTGTTCTGGCGTTGTCAGCAGCAGATCCGGCGGACTGGTGCGTTGGCGTTGCCTGCGATTGGCGGGAGTATCGCCTGTGCGGCTTTCACACCGTATGGGCAGATCAAGATCGGCAATCGGCTGGTGCAGGTTGCGCGTCACATCAACGGCCAGCGCTTTCAATGGCGAAATATAAAGCGTGTGCAAAGCTGCCGACTGTTGGGTTCGCGCGCTGCGCGTTTCACTTAATGTGACGAGGCTTGGTAGAAACCCAGCAAGCGTCTTGCCGGCGCCGGTTGGCGCAATGAGCAACGTAGAGCGTTGTGCCGCGACTTTGTCGAGCAGGGCAAGTTGGTGGGGTCGTGGCGTCCAACCGCGATGAGCGAACCAGTCTTTGAATCGAGTTGGCAACACGGCCTCAGACATGGCAGCAGCACCAGTTGACAGGGCTGGTGGATCGGTCCGCCTTTGCGTGGGCGGAGTCAGTTGCTCCCCGTCTGATGGGTGTTGGAGCCGAGATGCGTTCGATTGTGTGGTCACGGCGTCACCCTTTTTGCGACCAACGGTCGGAGGCATAGCATCAGGCTCGCGTCGCAATTCAGGCTATGATAGGGACAGATCATAACAGATGAAGACGACGCGCCTAAGGCTGAGGCAGTAAACTGCCGAGACAGCAAACTGCCAAGGCAGAAAACTAGGGAGTTGCGGCGATAATGAACCGGGAACAGATTTTTGGTGGCAGCCCGCTTGGTGTCGCTGTGCGTTTGGCACTGATCTCAATTGCCGTTGGCATTGTGATGAAGGCGCTGGGCATCAATCTCTCCAATTTTTTCCACCGCATCAATGTCCTGCTGCGCAATATCTATGATCTTGGCTTTGGCGCCTTTGAATGGTTGCTTGAGTATTTGATGCTCGGCGCGCTGGTTGTGGTGCCCGTGTGGTTGATCTCACGCCTCATCAGCGCCTCACGGCAGTCGCGCAGCGACTCGAACTAGAGCGATTTCAAGAGAGGCAGGCTAGGCCATGCACCGTGCAGCGGTGGGCACGCTCATGCGCTTTTAAGAACATCTAAGATGTTTTCTGGAGGTCGACCGATCGCAGCGCGCTCGCCGTGGATTGCAATCGGTCGTTCAAGCAAAACCGGATGCGCAACAATGGCCTTGTAGAGTTCCGCATCGCTCACACCTTCGCGGTCAAGATCAAGCTCTTTGTAGATCGCCTCTGAGCGACGCATAAAGTCGCGTGGCGCGCAGTTGAGTGTTGCGGCAAGCTTTTTGAGCTCGGCGACCGTTAATGGTGTTTCGAGATAACGCACGAGTTGAAGGTCGACATCGCGCTCTTCCATCAGCGCCAGCGCCTGGCGCGACTTGCTGCAACGTGGGTTGTGATAAAATCGAACTTTTGTCATGCGTCTGAATCTAGTGACTGCTTGGCCCAGGTTTCACTGCCACGTCCTGTGAGCTCGGACAAAGATGTGGCACCAGATGCGCGACACGCCTCGATTAGCCGCTGTTTGATGCGCGCGATCAAGCCTGGGCCTTGATAAATGAGGCCGGTATAGAGTTCGAGCAGACTGGCGCCGGCTTCAATTTTGGCCAAGGCGGCAGCCCCACTATCAATGCCGCCGATGCCGATCAGTGGAATTTTGCCGTCGCTGATTTGATAGGCGCGGGCTAACATAATCGTCGCACGGCGAAAAAGAGGCCGTCCTGAGAGACCGCCGGCTTCAGTTTGATGGCGTGATTTCAGGTCGTCTCTGGCGAGTGTCGTGTTGGAGATGGCGATCCCATCCACCTGCAAATCAGCCAGGCGCTGGATTATGGGCTCAAGGTCGGCTTCGGCGATATCGGGTGCAAGTTTGACGACCAAGGGTCGCCTCGGCTTGCCAGCGGCGCACAGTTTTTCTCTCGCGCCCATCAACTTCGACACAAGCTCATCTAATGTTTGCGGCGCTTGTAGATCGCGCAGACCCGGGGTGTTGGGGGATGATATGTTGATCATAAAAAACGATGCATGATCATAAAAGGCGTTGAGGCCGGCGACATAGTCACCAATCCGGTCGTGGCTGTCCTTGTTGGCACCAATATTGATGCACAAAGGCTCTGTTTTCTTGCGGCGGGACAGATTGTTAAGTGCGGCTTGATGACCTTGGTTATTGAATCCCAACCGGTTGATCAATCCGTCATCCTCGAGCAATCGAAACACGCGTGGCGATGGGTTTCCAGGTTGGGGCCGAGGCGTTGTGGTGCCGACCTCAGCAAAGCCGCAGCCCATGTCTATGACTGCGTCTGGCACGCGAGCGTCCTTATCAAAGCCGGCGGCAATGGCTAGAGGATTGGAAAATGAAAGGCCAAATGCCGACACCGACAAACACGAATTGTCGGGGCCAGGTGCACGCGGGTAGAGTCCTTGCTCGAGGGAGTTCAAGGTCAACTTGTGTGCTTCTTCTGGTGGCAAAGCAAACAGCATCGGGCGCACCAGGTGAAACATTGTTGAAAAGATCATGGTTCCAGATCCGGGGTCACGTGCGTGCCTGTTTCATCCACCTGTAGGGCGGACTCATCGATGGCGAGGTGTGTGGGCAGGGGTCCATAATAGTGCGGAAAGAGTGCGCCGCCACGCGCCGGCTCCCACTTTAGTTTGTCTTGCAAATCAGTACTTTCGAACGAAATAAGCAATAGGCTGCCTTGCTGAGAAAAGTGTTTTTCCAGTGTGCCCGCAAGCTGATCTGCTGTCGAAAAGTGAATGAAGCCATCGGCACGATCGGCCTCCGAGCCTTGAAAAACCCCTGACTTCTGAGCCTGTTGCCAAAGCGTGCGCGGTACAATTTTGTAAATGATCGTGTTGGCCATGCGATGCACTTTCAATATTTTTTTGTTGTGTTCTACCTGGATTGTGACCGCATGCAATTTTTTTATCAGGCCCTAGCGAAAAGTGTGGCGATCATCTGCCGTCGTGTTATCGTATTGGTTAGGCGGGGTGATCAACGGACGACTATGTGCCTGTTTCGGACGCACTTTGTTTTGAACCTACACTGTCGGCAATCGTGAACGCCCAACATAGAATTGGTCTCAAGGCAGTCATTATGCCTTAGTACATAAGACGATGCAGGTTAGGACGCGCACCCTGACCGAGCCGGGAATGTTAGTATTGTGTCGAGCGTAAGCAGCCTTCGGGCTAATCTCAGTTGGCCAGGTCGGATGACAGCCCCGAATTATATCGAGGTCCGATCGCTAACGTTGCGAGACTTGTTTTCTGGCGCCTACGTCTTTCAACTTCCATGGTTTCAACGCGCTTATGCCTGGCAGACCGATCAGGTATCGCGCCTTCTTGGCGATCTCTTTTCTGCCCTTGAAGCAGAGGGGGATTCGGCTGAGTATTTTCTAGGCACGCTGTTGGTCTGCCGACCAGATGGATCGACAGAGACGGCTCTGATTGATGGCCATCAGCGGGCTATGACGCTGACCATCTTGTTTAGTGTGCTGCGCGATTTATGTGCGGATCAATCTGAAAAAGCAGAGCTGGATAGTTTTGTGAAGTCGACGGACTATCATCTGCGTCCGCAAGACGTGCAGGCTGAGTTTTGCAAAACGTACGTGCAACAGATGGGTGGCACGTCGCTCTATCCAGAGGCTCTGTTTGAGCAGCTTTCGTATAGTGAGCGCAACGCCATCAATAGTCGCGACTTCATCAAAGAGCGCCTATCTGCCAGCGAAATCTCACCTGAGATGAGAACACGTCTGGCAAAGTTTCTTGCCGACCGCTGCCATGTCATTGTGCACCATGCACCAAATCAAGAAGAAGCCTGGGTGCGACTGCGCAAGGAAGAAGAGACCCGGCTTGATTTCTCCAGCGTGGACCTTGCCAAAGCCAGCTTATTGTCCGTCGTGCAGCCCTCCGAGCGGGATCAATGCGCGCTTGTTTGGGAGGAAATTGAAGGGCTTATCGGTCCCAATGACCTTTATTTTCTTCTTTGCCATTTACGGACACTCAAAAGTCGCCGGGCGAGGAACAAACCGCTCGAAGAAGAAATCTCACATGCCTTCAAGCTCAATAAGAATGGCTTGGGCTTCATGACGGATGTGTTTTTGCCCGCAGCGCGCCGTGTCCAGGCGTTAAGGGCAGGTGAAGCTGGCACAAGCGCCGCACGCGATTTAATCACCCAACTTTGCCGCACCATGTCGTGGATCGAGGAGCAAACGTGGGTCCCCGTTGCCTTGTGTTGGCTAGAGCAGCACGGTGATAAGCATCCCGAGACGATTGCTTTTTTCAAGGCGCTTGAACGCCTTCTGTGGATGATGAAATTATCGCTTGAAGGGCCAGAGCGCTTGCATCCACGATTGATGAAAGTCATCAGCCAGATTGAAAATGGCACGGCTGTTGCCGACATGGACTCACTTGTCATTGAGCGAAAGATGCAGCGCAAGGTTCTTGAAAAACTCAGAGGCCCCTACTTTGACCGCCGGGCGTACCGGGCAGAGGCTCTGCGCCGGATTGCGATAACAGAAGGCGACGATCCAGGTCCAATCGATGGCGTTCATGCCACCATTGAGCATGTTTTACCGCGTGGCTGGAAACTACAAAACGCGTGGCGGGTCGAGTTTCCTGACCGGGCCCGCGTGGACGCGCATGCGCACAGTCTCGGAAATCTAACTTATCTGAGTTTTGCTGATAACAACCGAGCCGCAAGCCAAGAGTTTGTGGCCAAAAATGAAATTTATGCCAAGTCGGAATTCAAGATGACGCGTGATATCGCGCAACAGGCGACCTGGGTGCAAAGCGATATCGAGGCGCGCACTGAGCGCATGATTGCCCTTCTCTTTGCGGATTGGGACCTCAAAGTATCCTAGACATACGTCGGTATGGGGCGCGCGAGCGAGTTGGCTAGGATAAATCCGGTTAAGCTGGAAATGACCTAGGATTGTTTTACAAATGCACCAGATAGCGCTTTGGCGATGAGCCCGCGGGTGTCTTCGATGCCGTAGAGCTCTACAAAACCACCAAAGCGCGGACCCTGGCTGGCACCCAATAGAATCTCGTAAATCGCTTTGAACCAGTCGCGCAGATTGTCGGCGTAGCCGTGGTCTTTGCCGGTTTGATAAACGAGATTCTGCAATTCTTCCGCTTTGGCGTCTGGACCAACGGCAGCAAATGCCTCCGATAACGCTTCCAAGGCCTGGCGTTCCTGATCGGAAGCAGCGCGGTAGACTTTTTTTGGTTTCTCGAACGCGTGGTAATAGGTGATGGCATAACCAGCCAACTGATCGAGCAGCGGAAAGCTTTCTGGCGTCGCATCGGGTTGGTATTTGCGAATAAAACCCCACAGGCGGTCTTTGTCTTCAGCGTTTGACGCTGAGACAAGGTTGAGCAACAGCGCAAAGGTGATCGGCAACTCGGCCTCAGGTGGGCCATTCACGTGAATGTGCCACACGGGGTTTTCAATTTGCTTTACCGGCTCTTGCTTCTGGTAGGCAGAAAGATGTTGCAGATAGTCGTCCACAGCGCGCGGGATGACGTCAAAATGCAGTTTCTTAGCGCTCTTTGGCTTTTGGAACATATACAGCGACAGACTTTCCGGCGTTGCGTAGGCCAGCCAGTCTTCGATGGTCAAACCGTTACCTTTTGACTTGGAAATTTTCTCGCCATTCTCGTCGAGAAACAGTTCGTAGTTGAAGCCTTCGGGTGGCGTCGCACCAAGCGCCCTGCAGATCTTTGAAGATAGCGTGACAGAATCGATAAGATCCTTACCGGCCATTTCATAGTCGACCCCGAGGGCCGCCCACCGCATGGCCCAGTCCGCCTTCCATTGGCATTTGACGCGCCCACCCGTAACGGGCGTTTCGATTGTTTCGCCCGTCTCCGGATCGACATAAGTGACGGTTCCCGCGTCGACGTTGCGGTCTGTCATGGGAACTTGCAACACACGGCCGGTGCGTTGGCACACCGGCAAAAAGGGTGAATAGGTTTTTTGTCTCTCGGCACCAAGTGTCGGCAAAATGATGTTCATGACCTTGTCATAAACCGACAGCATCTTGAGCAGCGTCGCATCCATGCGCCCGGATGTGTAACACTCGGTGGCTGAGAAAAACTCATAGTCAAAGCCGAACGTGTCGAGGAAGTCTTTAAGCCGTGCGTTGTTGTGATGGGCAAAGCTTTCATGCGTACCGAACGGATCGGGGACCTTAGTCAACGGCAGGTCGAGGGCCTTTTCCAGAAGATCTTTGTTGGGCACGTTATCCGGTACTTTTCTAAGGCCATCCATGTCGTCAGAAAAGCAAATCAAGCGGGTCGGAACCGAGCCGCCAGTCAGAACGGTAAAGGCATGACGCACCATGCTGGTGCGGGCAACTTCACCGAAGGTTCCGATATGCGGCAAGCCACTTGGTCCATACCCGGTTTCAAAAATCACTGACCTGTCGCCATTGCCTGGACTGCGTTTCAGTCGCGCTACCAATCGCTTGGCTTCTTGAAACGGCCAAGCTTTGGCGTCTTCAGCAATGGCGGTAAAGGAATTG
>JAHZKN010000176.1 GCA_022600335.1 Alphaproteobacteria bacterium | reverse complement strand
TTTTCAGTCGCCTACCCCGAGATCTCCAATGCCATGGTCACAAAAAAATGCCGCGCTCTTGAAGAAAATAAACCAGACCTTGTGACAGGATGCGAATTGGGGTGCCTGCTCAACATCGCCGGCAAACTCAGACGCGGAAACAACCCAATTGCCTGTCGGCACATCGCCGAAATCCTCTCAGGTGATCTCAAGGAGCCAGCAATTGGTGTCGGCAAATAGTTCAGTCTAAGTTCGCGGCAATGGCGTTACCGCCAATGATGCCCGTCGGCTCCCCACGGACCCTATCCTCCTCGAGAAGAAACCGCCCACCCCGATGCAGCCAGAGACACAGAATTTTCGACGTGCCGCAGCAGCAGCAGCTAAAGATGAGGCGTTGCAAACAGCGCTTGACGGTTTGGCCACCGGGTTCGTGGCCCGCCGCGCCGACGCAGTTGCAAACTGCCCTGAGTTCGAAGCGTTGCGCGAACAAGGACGCCACATCCGACAGGCAACGTTCCAGGCCTTGGACGCGCACCTGCTGGCGTTCGAACGCGCTGCGAAAGAGTCTGGAAGCACGCTACATTGGGCAGAAACGGCAGGTGACGCTTGCCGCATTATCGAGGAGATCTGCACCGCAGCCAGCGCAAAAGTAATTGCCAAGGGAAAATCCATGGTCAGCGAGGAAGTTGGCCTCAACGATCACTTGCACGCGGCTGGCTTTCAAGTTTTCGAAACCGACTTAGGCGAATATCTCATCCAGATGCGTGGAGAGACGCCAAGTCATATTATTGCGCCAGCCATCCACCTCAATGAAACCCAAGCCCGCGACAGCTTTCTTGCGTACCATCACAATCTCGATCCCCAACGCCCGCTCAATACGCCAGAAGATATTGTCGGCGAAGCGCGCCAGGTTCTTAGACAAACCTTTCTCACCGCCGATGTCGGCATCACAGGCGCAAATTTTCTCATTGCAGAAACTGGCTCTGCCGTTGTCGTCACCAACGAAGGCAATGGCGACTTATGCGCCACCTTGCCCAAGGTGCACATCATCATCGCTGCCATTGATAAGATCGTGCCAACGTTGGCTGAAACAAGCGTTTTGCTGCAATTGTTGGCGCGCTCGGCGACAGGCCAAACCATGACCGCGTACACGTCTTTGTTCACCGGTCCCAAACAACCAGACGACCTCGACGGACCAGATGCGTGTCATATTGTGATTGTTGACAATGGTCGCTCGGAACTCTTAGCCAGCGATGCCCGCGAGGTGCTATCCTGCATTCGCTGCGGCGCCTGTCTCAATCACTGCCCAGTCTATTCAAATGTAGGTGGACATGCGTATGGCTGGGTGTATCCAGGCCCAATTGGAGCCGCACTGAACCCTGGGCTGCTTGGCATTGATCAAGCGCGTGATTTGCCGTTAGCGTCGACTTTGTGTGGTCGCTGCGAAGACGTGTGCCCGGTCAAAATTCCGTTGCCCAAATTGCTCCGCCAATGGCGCGCGGCGGATTTCGCGCAACAACATACGTCCCTTTACAAATTCGCAATCTCACTTTGGGTGTGGTTGGCACGCCACCCAAACTTGTATGCCGTTTGGGCAAAGGCAGTGGCAAGGTTCCTGCATCGTTCAAAAGGTGCGCATCGCGCGTTGCCATTTGTCGGCGGCTGGACCCAACATCGCGACTTTCCGTCAAGCCAAGGCAAAACCTTCCAGCATCAGTGGCGCGAGAGAAACAGGCGGGAGACACCATGAGTCGTACCGCCATTCTTGCGCGTGTCACCGCTGCTTGCCGTGATGGGAAAGAACACAATTCCGTGCCGTCCGCTCCGCTCAACGTTTTGCAAAAAACTCCCTCCGAGCTCTACGCGTTGTTTGTTCAGTGTTTGCGCAACAACGGCACTGCGGTCGCAACCGTTACGGACCCGGCGGCCATTCCCGCACAGGTCGCAGCATGGCTTAACCAACCACAGGCTGAACACCACAGCGTGCGGATCGCCCCAGAGCCCATCTTGCAAACCTTGAACTGGCAAGCAGCACCGACTCTCAAACCGAAATATGGACTGTGCGAGACTGGAGACCGGGTCGGTATCAGCCGTGCGGTCGCCGGCATCGCGGACTGCGGCGCGTTGGTTTTAGCCGCCAGCCCAGAACAACCAACATCGCTCGCGTTCTTGCCCGACGTCTTGTTCCTCGCTGTTGACCAACGCGATATCGTGGCGAATCTCACACAGGCCATGACAGACATCCCGCACAACACCGAAGGGGGACGCCGCATGCCACGCGCGGTCAACATCATAACAAGCGCCTCACGCACAGCTGACATTGGCGGAAAAATTATCCACGGCGCGCATGGACCACACACACTGGGCGTGATCCTCTACTGAGCGTTAGACGCAAAGCAAGATGACACCTGAGCCACGCGGCGGCGAATAGGAGTGATGACCGTCAAAGATGGGAAAAACTGTGTGAGCCGTTAGCCGCTCTTGCGACATTGGCGCAGGCATTGAGTAACAATGGCGTCACAATTGGCCTGTCCATTGGATTCACGCCGACACTTCGATTCAAGCTTATAGCAATGCGCGCAACTTCCCGCCTGAGCGAAATCACCAATGGTGTATGTCGCACCAGCAAGACCTAAAAAGAATGTGAGCAAAGCCAGCCGCATCGCGGATTTCCTCTGAAAAACCAAGTATTTTCTCCTCATGTGCCCGTCGAAAGAGCCCCGCGGCCCGGACCACACATGACCCACTGCATCAGTTTTACGCGCCTTCAGATGAACGCGGCCTGAAGGACGCGTCAAGGCAATTGCGACATGAAGAGCGGATCGGCTTTGATTTTGCTGAATTACGCCGCCCAATGCTGGCGGTTTGGGTGTTAAATCAGGGTCCGTTGGCAGCGTTAGGGCGCATTTATGCGCCCTAAGCACATGAACACGTTAGAAAGCATATTCCTCAAAAACAGGCTCAATGCGGTTCTGCCAGCGGCCATGATAGTGAGCCAATAGCTCATCAGCGACGGTCCGGCCGCTGGCAACAATGTCTTCTAAGGTTGCCAGGAAAATCGTCTCATCGCGGCCATCGCTATTCAGCACGGCGCGGTTGACCAGGCCTTGTTTGGCGATCCCCAACACCTGCCGTGCTAAGGCTTGCACGGTGGTCGATCTAAACGGTGTTTGTAGTGCCAACCGTGGGACTTGATCGCGAAGCCTTTGACACTCATCAATCGTCCAATCGGCAATCAAATCGCTGGCCGCAGCAAGAGCCGTCTCGTCATAGAGCAGACCTGCCCAAAATGCAGGCAGCGCACAGATGCGATCCCAGCGCCCGCCGTCCGCACCACGCATTTCCAAAAACCGTTTGAGCCGAACTTCTGGAAATAGCGTTGTCAGATGATCGGACCAATCATCAAGTGTCGCTTTTTCACCAGGGAGAATGGCAAGGTTGCCGTCTATGAAGTCTCGAAACGAGGCACCGACTGCATTGAGGTAGCGGCCATTGCGGTAGACAAAATACATCGGCACATCGAGCGCATAGTCGACATAGCGCTCAAAACCCATACCCTCTTCAAAGGCAAACGGCAAAATTCCGGTTCGATGTGGATCGGTATCGCGCCATACTTCGCTGCGCATTGACTTAAAGCCATTTGGTCGTCCTTCCGTGAATGGCGAAGAGGCAAACAATGCAGTTGCGATGGGCTGTAGCGCGAGGCTCACACGCAGCTTTTTGACCATGTCGGCTTCGTCACTGAAGTCCAGGTTGACCTGGATCGTCGTGGTGCGAAACATCATGTCGAGTCCACGGCTACCAACGCGCGGCATATAATCCATCATGATGTCGTAGCGCGGCTTGGGCATCAGGGGTGTTTCTTTCAGGGTCCACTTCGGTGAAAACCCCAGCCCGAGAAAACCGATACCGAGTAGCTCTCCAACACGCAGAACTTCGCGCAAATGCGCGCCCGTTTCAGCACAGGTTTCATGCACTGTCGCAAGCGGTGCACCCGACAATTCAAACTGACCGCCGGGCTCAAGGCTGATGGTGCCGCCAGCTTCTCCCGGCGCTTTCTTCAACGCGATGATGTTGCCGGCCTCTTCAATAGGCTCCCAGCCACAACACTCAATCATCGACCGCATGAGAGCGTTGATACCGGACGGGCCGTCATAGGGAACCGGTGTGCGATCCGCAGTGTTGAACACAAACTTTTCGTGTTCTGTGCCGATGCGCCAAGCCTCTTTTGACTTGCAGCCTTCTGCCAACCACGAAACCAGATCATCCTTGGAGGAAATCGGCTCAGCTGCCGCAGTTTCTTCGCGCGTGGACATTCGGGTGTGGCCTTCTGCCTATAGGTTCTCGTATGGCGAGGCCGTCGTCACCGCGCACTTGTTGTTATGGCGAGTGGGCGCTCAAGCTACAAGCCCTACGAAAGCCGCGACAGGCGACAAAACCCAGCCACCTGTCCAACCGAGCCTTGCAAGCTAGCTGCTTTGCCAGTCGCCGAGCACAGCATTGACAAGAGCCAACACGGCTGTGGCTGCAGTATCGGCACGCATGATCCGCGGTCCGAGCGACAGACTGCGAATGAAGGACTGTGTGTTGAGCAATTCGCGCTCAGCGTGCGAAAATCCTCCTTCGGGTCCAATCAACACCGCCACCGGTTGACCAGCCGTCAGTTGTTGCAAAACCCCAAGTGGGTTTTCTTGAGCCTTGCCCTCGTCACAAAACAACAACGGGCGTGTCGGTTCCCAGCTGGCTACAACCGAATTGAGACGCTCCGGTTCAAACACGTCGGGCACGTAGAGGATCCCGCATTGCTCTGCTGCCTCTATGGCGTTAGCTCGCATTCGGGAGATGTTGACGCGATCCGGCACGGTCCGCTCTGTCAGCACTGGGCGCAATTCACGCACGCCAAGTTCTGCAGCTTTTTGCACCATATAATCTAACCGCGCACGCTTAAGCGGTGCAAACAGAAGAACAACATCTGGCCCCTGATCTTGCAGACGCACTTGATCGCCGATGACAAGTGTACACGCGCGCTTGCCCGTCACCTCAATTGTCGCTTGCCATTCTCCATCTGATCCATTGAACACAAGCGCGGTTGCGCCCGCTCCAGCGCGCAGCACGGAGAGCAAATAGTGGGCTTGGTCCTTGCTGCAAGGAACTGAGGCGCCGTGCGACAAGGGTGCCTCGACATAAAGACGCTGAGCGGAACAATCGTGAATGGCCATGCTCCGTCATGGCGCGATTGGCGTTCCAGTTCAAGCTTTGCTGGCATTTCCCGCCACGCCGGTAATCCCAAAAATATGAAGACCCTGCTGAGAGCCATCCCGCAGGGTCTTCCGCATCAACAAACTTGAAGGTTGTCACTTAGCGTAGCGTGATACCATAGGCCTTCAAACGATCCGATACGCGTGTTGGAATTTTGCGCGTGTTACTTGTCGACGTCGAAGAGGCTTTCTTCGTTAGGCTCTTCTTGGTCAACTTTTTGCTGGATAGCTTCTTTGTGGTTGATTTTTTCGTGGCCAGTTTTCTGGTTGTTGACTTGCCTTTTGAGGCCTTCTTGAGTGACTTGGATGTAGGAGCATTTGCTTTCAAGGCCTTTGACTTCGACGACTTTGCCTTGGCAGTGCTTCCTGTCTTGGCCGTACCGGTCTTAGCCGTATCCGATTTTGAATTTTTGTAGCTGACTTTGCCGTTGTTATCTTCTTCAACGTAGCGATCAACCCACGTCCCAAGTCCGCGTGAACGCAGCTCATCAACAATACTTCCGGCGTTGGCGGCTTGTGGTGCTGTTGTGGCCATCATTGCAAACCCTGCTGCTGCGATAGCAATTCCTGTGAATGTGCGTTTCATATCTCTGATAACTCCCGAAAAATGCGATTCCCATGTGATGTCTCTAAATTCGGCCACCCCTGCTCACCTGCGGCGAGGTCCGAAACGCGCATGCACCAGATCATCCGGTCACCGCGTTGGGGTCTAAATCGGCGAAATTGGTGTCAGCTGCTGTTCCCGGCGGAACACCGTCTAACGGCCTGGCGTTAGTGTATTGTTTTGCAATGGGAAATTTTGCCCGTACCGCAGCCGAATCCGCGTTAAAACAGGTCCCGAGACGCACCGAGTTCCGCGTAGCGCGCTTGCTCCTGCAAAGAACCAGAGGGACGCCATGTCCAAAGGCTCACCGAAGCACCCATCCAACCCAAAAGCTGCAACACCCACCAGCGACGCCACAATCATTGACCGGCTCGCACCTGCATGGCTGCTCCCCTATCTCAAACTTGCGCGCATTGATCGCCCCATAGGAACCTGGCTGCTGTTATTCCCATGCTGGTGGTCGCTTGCCTTAGCAGAGCTCACCCAGAGACAGATTATTCCCAATCCGGATAAGTTGATTTTGTTTGCCCTTGGCGCGATCGCAATGCGCGGGGCAGGCTGTACATGGAATGATATTATTGACCGCAAGTATGACGCCAAAGTCGCACGCACGGCCAACCGGCCCCTACCGTCAGGTGCAGTTTCGGTTCCGCAAGCTGTCGCATTCGGCGTTTTTTTATCACTAATTGGTCTTGCTGTTCTTTTGTCTTTCAATCGCTTTACGGTCTTTCTTGCCATCGCATCTCTGGCCTTGGTTGCGATTTATCCGTTCATGAAACGGCTAACAGACTGGCCGCAACTGGTGCTCGGCCTTGGCTTCAATTGGGGCGCACTTGTCGGCTGGGCATCAGTCACCGGAAATTTGAGCGCTGCTCCGCTGGCGCTTTATGCTGGCGCGGTCGCCTGGACACTCGGCTATGACACCATCTATGCCCACCAAGACCGGGACGACGATATCAAGGCTGGCTTAAGATCATCCGCTATTCGCCTTGGCGCAGCGACACCAACTTGGGTTGCAGGATTCTATGGCGTGGCCGTGCTGTTCTGGGCCATTGCAGGCTGGATCGCGGGAACAGGTGTGGCATTTGTCATTGGTCTCGGCTTGGTCGCCGCCCACTTTGCTTGGCAGGTTCAAACGCTTGACATCAACAACGGCAGCAATTGTTTGGCGCGCTTTTGCTCCAATCGAACCGTTGGGCTAATTGTCTTCATTGCCATTGTTGCAGACATGGTGCTGCGCGCCAGTTAGCCCATATTGCTAACAAATGACTGCCAATAAACGCACCGAGCTTAGCCAGCTTAAAGGAGATCTACACGGCTATGTTGTTTTGTCTGATGTGTCAGCGTCGCCGTCGGCACCATCAGAGCTCTCAGCTGACATTTCCTGCAGCTTTTGGAACACGCGTTCCTGTTCTTCGGCTTCCGTTTCTTCCCGCGTTTGCGTCGGTTCCTTGGGACTTAAGATTTCAGCACTCGGATACTCAGCCTCGGGTTTCTCGACCTTGACCGGATCAACATCAGGTGGCGTGGTCTCTTCCGTTGGCAGAAGCGTGCCAGATTTCCGCGCAGCACGTTCTGCTTGCTTTTGCTCCCGCTCGACGCGGCGCGCAGCCTTTTGTACTTCGGCGTCGAGATCAATCTGCGTGCACAATCCAAGTGTCACCGGATCCTGCGGCTGCAAAGCAGCCGAGTTCCAATGCGTCCGATCACGAATTTGCTGAATCGTTGGTTTTGTTGTCCCGACCAGTCGAATAATCTGGCTATCTTTCAACTCATCATGATTGCGCAACAGCCACAGCACAGCGTTCGGCCGATCCTGACGCCTTGAGACCGGCGTGTAGCGCGGCGCGCGCTTGCGGGTCGTTTGCGGCACCTCGATTGTGTTGTCGGCAATCTCAAGGCTATGGCTCTGGTCTTCTTCGCCCTTTGCAATCTCATCGCGCGTCAGCTGACCAGATGTAATTGGGTCCATGCCCTTAATGCCCTGCGCCACATCGCCGTCGGCGATACCCTTCACCTCCAAATTGTGCAGCCCGCAGAATTCTGCAATCTGCTCGAAAGTCAGTGAGGTATTGTCAACGAGCCAAACAGCTGTTGCTTTTGGCATTAGAGGCTTGCGGTCGCTCATCACAGTCCGTTTCCGGGCCCCCGCCCATTTGAGGGCGAAGACCTGTAGGGTCAAGAATTCAAGGAGAACAGTTGCTTATAGCGCCAAGCAGGGGCCGGCTGCAACCGTTCTCATGACTTAGGTCGTGAGAAAGTCGGCAGAAATTTCCTGTTTCAAGGCAAGATGTTGGGCAACGGCCCAGGCGATATTGCGAGGCACAAGCAAGGTCGCTAGTGTCCCCCGACCCAGGCGCCTTGATCACCTCTCGATCCAAGTGCCTGACCCGCGACCAGGATGATCTCACTTCACTTTTGACCAAAAGGATTAGCTGCTTCATGTCGACGCCGTCCATCACCTACTTCGAAGACCTCAGCCTCGGCCAAGAAGCGCGAGTCTCCACCACGGTACACGAAGCCGATATCAACAAGTTTGCCGAAGTTTCCGGTGACAACAATCCCGTGCATCTGGATGCAGATTACGCCGCAACAACCATGTTCAAAGAGCGCATTGCACATGGCATGCTGTCTGCAGCGTATATCTCAGCCGTGTTTGGTACAAAATTGCCGGGCCCGGGCGCGATTTACATTTCACAATCGCTGAAATTTACCGCCCCCGTTAAGATCGGCGACACCGTCGAGACCACCGTCAAAATTATCGATCTTAATGCGGAGAAAAAACGCGCCCGCTTTGAAACGGTGTGCGCCGTCGATGGCAAACCTGTGCTCAAAGGCGAAGCAGAATTGATGGTGCCGAAACGGCCAAGCTAATCGCTTGATTGTTGCCAACAACGCACCGTCTGCCTGAACCAAGAACCGGGCAGCATTGCACATTGTCGGTGCGGGAGCCCTTATGGACATCTTACACGGCATTGAAGATCACCCTGAACGGGCGCACGCAAGTGTGCTGGCGATTGGCAATTTTGATGGCGTTCACCGCGGCCATCAAGCCCTCCTTGCCGTGGCCAAAGCGAAGGCCATGGACACCGGCACCCTCGCGGGGGTGATGATCTTCGAACCCCACCCGCGTGAGTTTTTTCACCCAGAAGAGACGCACTTTCGCCTCACACCGCTAGACGAAAAGGTGCGCATCTTTGAAAGCCTTGACCTCGATTTTGTCGCGGTCATCACCTTTGACACGACGCTCGCCAATCTTTCAGCCGATGCGTTCTGCAAAGATATATTGGGCGGGAAACTCAACGTGGCGCATGTCGTCATTGGCTATGACTTCTTTTTTGGCAAGGGGCGCAGCGGCTCACCTGAAACATTGAAGGCTGCCGGGGCCGCATCCGGATTTCAAACCTCTATTATCGCCCCTGTCGCTGAAGACGGCGAAGTTTTTTCGTCAACCGCGATCCGCTTGAAACTTGCTCAAGGTGACGTAAAGAGCGCCGCGCACGCACTTGGCCGTTGGTGGCAGGTGCGCGGTCCAGTGATCGGCGGCGCGCATCGCGGCACCGATCTTGGGTTTCCAACCGCCAACATTCCGATGCCACGTGGCACCGCCATTTCGCACGGCATTTACGCTGTGCGTGTTACGGCAGGCGACACCGAGCTCAACGGTGCCGCCTACCTCGGCACCCGACCAACGTTTGATGATGGCAAACCCGTGCTTGAAGTCTT
>JAHZKN010000175.1 GCA_022600335.1 Alphaproteobacteria bacterium | reverse complement strand
GACAATATTGCCGAAGTTTGCAGCAATGAGACGCGACTTCATAAACTCTCGCGTTTCCTGCGGCAGCTGGGCGGCAGACAATTGCTTTTGAAAAGAGGTTTCCGAGACCTGCGGCGTATCAGGTTTTGAGACCTTTGAGGCCGGAGCGTCTTGTTTGCCAGTTTGTTGCTCGGCCTGGCTTTGTTGGTCTGTTGAATCGGCTTTGGAGGTCATTTGTGTGGATGTCCGTTCTGAGGATGGTTCGCTTATAGGAGCATCAACTGTGATGTGGGATACCTGAGCTCTGACATCTTTGGCTTAATGTTAATTCGATAGGTTATCGGGAAGATCCTGTAGCAAAACCAACAAGTCACGTCGGCTCAAACTACTATGATCAAAAATTGCGTTGATTTAGAATAACATATTTGCAATGTTGTTGACAGTGCTCGCGGGAGGAGCGGCAACGCGCGCACCTTAAGTGTAAAATATTTTGGGATGCATTAAGCCCCCGAAAGAGTTCAGAGTAAGGTGGCGTTCTATGCGCGAGGGAATTCGCGTTGCTGTTGTTGATGATCACCCGCTGTTCCGTCAGGGCGTGGCACACACGCTGAATGGCGACAAACACATTGAGCTGATTGCGCAAGGTGCACATTGTGATGATGTGCAAAGAATTGCGAGCGAACAGCGCCCACAAATCCTTTTGTTGGATATTCTTTTGCGCAGCGGTGGCGTCAAGGCCCTCAAGAGCATTTCTCAGTATCTAGATCAGACAAAGGTGATCGTTGTCACTGCGTCTGAGAAGATGGAACACGTTTCCGTTGCCAGCACTCTTGGTGCTCGGGGCTTTGTTTCAAAGACAGAAACGGGTGAAGCGCTGATCGCGACGGTACATGCTATTCACCGCGGTGAAACCTATGTTACGCCACACCTTGCCGCCAACATGTTTAAGAATTTGAAACGGCGCAAGGCGGCGCTGGCCATTAAGTCTGAGTTGAAATCACTCACAAAACGAGAGTCCGAAATTCTTGGTTGTGTGGGTCGCGGTCTGACCAACAAAGAGATTGCGATTAAGTTGGGCCTGCGGGAAAAAACCGTGAAGCACTATATGACCAACATCATGAATAAGCTTCAGGTGCAAAACCGTGTGCAAGCTGCACTTCTGGCACGCCAATCTGAGCCCATGCCGAGTGCGCTGAACCTCGCTGGCTAGGGTGGCGAACACTCGAAATTGTGATGATGCACAACAGCGCCCTTCCAGGCGCTTCGAGACCGCGCGCGCTCAACGCGGTGCCGGCTGTTTCTGTCATGCTTAGGCACATGCGAGCTGAAGCGCGTTTTGCAGCTGGGTACACCACGTGGCTCGGGTCATCAGACCTTAGTCTGATCAGATGGCGACCGGCACCCAGACCTCAGTCGGAAAACAAAGTCAGACCTTGGTGCGTTTCGCAAATCCCAAATCTGTCGATGATGCCGTAATGCCCGAAATGGGATTTTTGGCGTCGAGTTAGCTGGTGTCTGCCAGCATGGGAGCGAAACAATGGTTGCCTTCACAAAACACGATCTGCAGTTCATTCTAGAGGGGATCATCGTCTCAGAAACACATGCCAGCCAGACAAATGATACGACCGGCGGCATATGGGCCCAGGCCGACATTGAAACCAGCCGGCAAGTTCTGCTTTCGCTGGTGCCGAATTCGTTTGAACCGATCGGCATGCGCACCATTACCGGCGAACTCAACAATGTAATCGATGGCAATGAAAATTTTGGCGCAATTGGCGAGTTCCCCAGGCTAACGGACCCAGACTATCGTGATGATGCAACGACAGGGAATCCCGCTGACGCAACGGCGCAGGGCCCCGGTACAAATACTGATTATCAAGTCAGCGACGGACCGAGCAACACATCAGGCTCTAACGGCAATGTCGTCGATTCTGATCCGCGCATTATTTCCAACCTGATTGTTGATCAATCGGTTCATAATCCGGCCGCCGTGATAGCTGCGGGTGCAGATCCCGGCACAGACGGTGTGTTCGGTGGCGGCGACCCCGAAGATACATTTGACGATGGCGTAGAACTCATTGACCCGGATGGTCTTCCCGGCACTGGTGATGAATTCTTCTTCATTGCAAACACTGCACCCGATGAAGGGTTGTCAGCGCCGTTCAATGGTTGGATGACCTTCTTTGGTCAATTCTTCGACCACGGTCTTGATCTGGTCAACAAGGGCGGCAGTGGAACTATTTTCATCCCACTGCAACCGGATGACCCGTTGGTCACCCGCGGGCGTGATGGTGTTGCAGGCACGGGCGATGAAATTCCTGCAGGTACACCGCTATTGTTGACGCGCGCAACGGTTGATCCGGGCCCCGATGGTTTGTTGGGCACAGCTGATGACGTTGCAGATCCGTTTAACGCAACATCGCCGCACGTCGATCAGAACCAGACTTACACCTCGCATCCGTCGCACCAGATATTCCTGCGCGCGTATGAAGCTAGCGCTAGCGGGCCGATCGCAACCGGTCATTTGATTGAGGGTGTGAATGGCGGACTGGCCACCTGGGCCGACGCCAAGGATCAAGCAAATGCGTTGTTGGGCATTGAGCTATCAGATGCCGATGCCATCAACATTCCCCTCTTTGCTGTCGACCAGTACGGCGAGTTTCTGCGCGGTGCCAACGG
>JAHZKN010000174.1 GCA_022600335.1 Alphaproteobacteria bacterium | reverse complement strand
TGCCAACTCCTAACAATCCTATCCTCAGTTGTCACGGAGAACTGCGGCGAAAATCTAATCGCCATTTGCGACAATTTTTGTCACTTGGCGTAAGCTAAAGCGCCAGGCACAGTGGCAAAAGTCTTAGCCATGGTCTTCTCTCACCTGTGCCAAAGGTATGATTTCATATCCCGCCGAGGGGGCAAACGTGTCTCAACAGCCACCGGACCATCGTGTATCACATAACGCTGTTGCAGATGCTTTGCGCGCACTGCATAAAATTTTTCCGGACCGCGTTGAGACCGATCCCGCCGTGTGTGCCACGCACGCCAACACACGCACCTGGATTGCCGCTGAGCCGCCAGACGCTGTGGTTCAGCCTCAATGCACAGATGACGTGGTGCAGATTGTGCGCATGGCCGAAAAATTCAAAGTACCTTTGATTGCGTTTGGCGGCGGCACGTCGCTCGAGGGGCACGTCAACGCACCTCTTGGCGGGCTGTCGATTGATTTCTCTCGCATGAACCGCATTGTCGAGATCAACAGCCGCGATTTGACGGCGCGGGTGGAGGCCGGCGTCACGTTGGCAGAATTCAATGCGGCCTTGCAGGACTGTGACGTTTTCTTCAGCGTTGATCCAGGAGCCGGCACGGCCACCCTTGGTGGTATGGCTGCGACGCGTGCGTCTGGAACCAACACAGTGCGCTACGGAACGATGCGCGACAATGTCATGTCTCTGCAGGCAGTGATGGCGGATTCGAGCGTTGTTGAAACGGCGACTGCGGCGCGCAAATCGTCAGCCGGCTATGATCTCACCCATCTCCTCGTCGGTTCAGAAGGCACGCTTGGATTGATCACGGCTCTAACCGTGCGCCTTCATCCTGTGCCGCCAGCGTCAGTGGTTTTGGTGTGCGGATTTCCAACGGTTCATGATGCGTGTGAAGCTGTGATTGATGTACTCCAGAGCGGTGTTCGCCCGGCGCGAATTGAACTTCTGGATGCGAAAATGGTGGGCGCCGTTAATCTTCATTCCGGCACGTCTGTTGTTGAGGTGCCAACGCTGTTTGTTGAGTTTCACGGCACATCCGCTGAGGCAGACGCACAAAAGAACCGTTTTTTGATCGCGGCTGAAAAACACGGTTTGCAGGAAACGTCTGAGGCGTCTGAGCCTGCGAGGCAAAATACCTTGTGGCAGGCTCGTCATGCAGCCTTTGATGCGTTGAAAACAGCGTGGCCTGACAAGACTGTGCTGGCGACGGACGTGTGCGTACCGCTGTCGCAGCTCTCAAAGTGCATCGAGCAGGCACAACGGGACATTGATCGGCTTGGATTGACCGCGCCCATTGTTGGGCATGTTGGTGATGGAAATTTTCATGTCTTGCCCGTTTTCGAAATATCTGACGCTGACCAGCGCGCAGCTGTCGATGCACTTCTAACCTGCCTTGTCGAGACCGCACTTGACCTTGGTGGAACCTGTTCTGGCGAACATGGGATTGGGCAAGGTAAAATCGCATTTCTCGAACGAGAAGCTGGTGCCGGCATCGCCGTGATGGGCAAAATCAAACACGCGCTCGATCCGTTGTATATTCTGAACCCCGGCAAAGTGATCCGCTTTTAAGGTATCCGCCGCTCTGTCGGCTACACGATCGCAAAGTCTCTTTTCCGCATCAAAATGAGTGGCTCGCCAACGAAGTGTTAACGCGCTCGCAGTGCAAAATTTGCAGATCCTTTAGCTCTTTACGCTATTCACAGAGGGTGGATTGGGGTGCGGGGCCATTTCGCGGAATTGCCGAACTCCGTTGGCATGGGCTTGTGGCGACAAGCAACGACATTCAAAGGCAGTTTTAACGTATGACCAAACCCCTCAGCATGACGGTGAAGGCGAATTTGATCGGCACCGCCGCGATCCTCGTGACCGGCGTTTATATTGCCTATGATCTGACAACGTCCCTGGAAATCAAGCCTTGTTCGGCGACCTATCCAACGTCTGTTTCGCTGAACATCGCGTCGGACGATGGTGAGGTGATGTCGGCGGTTGAGCTGCAGGCGCGCTCGCAATCGCAAGATTGGGGCGTGCTTGAAAAGTTGAGTGTTGAGCGGGTGAATGATGCACCGTCGTCAGCAGTTTTCAAGATTGCATTGCCGGCAGGTGACTTGACCTCAAGCACTGCGAAATTTGGCGGTGTCGGTTTCCCCTGGCGTCCGTCGAAGCTCGCAACCACCAATTCGGTGTGTTTTGCCTACAGCGTTTGGATGCCGGAGGATTTTGACTTCAGTGCTGGCGGTATACTTCCGGGTGTCGCAACCACACAGACTTTAGCTGGTTCCGAAGACGAAGATGACGAAGACCGGCCCCTTGTTCGGACTTTGCGGGCGCATCCAACCTGGTCGGATACTGGTACGGTCAATTTTCTAGCCTACGATCCAACAAGCAATCACGGTAATAATCAATTGCTTTTGAGGTCCAAGCAGTCTCTGTCGGCCGGCCGCTGGCACAAGATTGAGCAGGAAATTCTGCTCAACGGACCCAATCAGAACGGCCGCGTGCGCCTTTGGTTCGATGGTGAACTCGCCATTGACGAAAGCCATGTCACTGTCCGCAAGGATGAAAAGAGTCAGATTGGGATCGTTTTGTATCATGTCTCGCGGGGCACGCCATTTGGCAGCGCGCGCGTGCGGTCGAAAGTGGATAGTGAAGTCCGCGTGACGCCGATGGAAATTTCATGGAAGTAGTGTTTGAGGTGAACACCTCGAACCGCCATTTATCTTTACTCAAAGCATGCAGGGCACTGTGACGACTTCCGTCTCCAATGTGCTTTTTTTGAAATCGCATATGCTATTGCTGTCACATCTGGTGATGCGTCGGGCTTTCCGCGCTGGCGCACCGGGAGACAAACGTACTGTTGCAACGCCACACTGAAAAAGATTCAAATTTGATGCAATCTAGCGGCACTGTTGTGGTGTAGAAGATTTGTTTTGAATTGCATGCGCCGTACAAAGTGACGATTTACACTGCCCGCAAGTCGTTGGATTTGTGTCTTGAGACTTCAACTTTTTTGCGGTTCAATAGGCTTCTGACCTGTTGCGCCGTCCCACCATCCCCCCCCTTGGCGCACCGGTCTCCAACTCCCCGCGGCCTTCCACGGCCGCGGGTTTTTTGTGTCTGGTGACGTGAGTCAAACGGTGCGCACACCAATTTGTAGTCGCGACTAGAATGCTTAAGTTTGACTCGGGTGAACAAACCCTGCTTGGCGCGCCTCTTGTTCACTGCAGAACCATTGTCCGCCACGGCGCTCGCGTACCCGAACGCGATCATAGCCCCGGTCCCAGGGCAATGCATAAAGCCGTTTGCGGCGATGTACGCGGCCTTTAATCGGGCAACCGCCCGGCGCCTTTTTGGTGGCTTGCTGCCAGCGGGCTGCTCGGTACTCTGCGGGTCTTAGGGCCGTGCCTTGCCAGATTCCTCGCTTATTTGCGCGCGCCTCTGCCTCTTCACTCTTGTAGTTCGTAAGCAGTCCGGGTGCTGCAAACGCATAGCCAAGGCGCACCAATTCCGCACCTAGATCGCGCTCTGCAACTGAGCATGTGGCGCGCTTAATTCCTTCCGTGCCTTCGCCGGCTATGGTGCAGGTGATGCGCCGACGTCGTACAAGGCGTTTCAGTTTTGCTGTTGCAGACCGGCCGCAGCGCCACGTACGAGCCCGCGATGTCTCGCATGTTTGTGCCGGCAGCAGCGCTTCAATGTCATCAAGTCTGATGGTTTGTCGGGCAATCCGCAAATGCCCGCCATCAAGCACTGTTGCGCGCCCAGTCAGTGTCTCAGCCTTAAACGGATTGATGGCTGATACTTCGATGTTGGGGAGGGACAAGCTTGGCAATTGCGGCAGCTCAGGCGCACCGCCAGTGCGATCATAGAACTGCCAGGCACCAAAGCCAGCAACCGCGATCACAGTGGGAACAGCAATTGCTGTCGGCGACAGGAGGCGCGACATCTGAAAAGAACGTTGTGACCACCACTCCGCAATACGGCTGCGTAAGGGGAACGAGCCCCCTTCAGTTGCCGGGTCTCTGGTGTTCAGCGCGGCAATCCAAAGTGTGAAGAGAGCGAGGGCAAAGCTACCGATCAGCAGCGTCTCACCACTGAGACCATGGAGAACGAGATGTGCGGCTGTTGCCACACCTGAAATCCCCGCAACAAGACCCAGGGGCATGGCAAGTTCAGGTTCGCCAAGCCGGACGAATAGAGGTCGCAAATACGCGCCAAGCCAGCTAACAGCCAACGCAATGCGTGGGCTGATATGACGTGCAAAGCCAATACGCATGGCTGTTGCGGCTGCCATCAAAGCTTGCCCAGTAGAAAACATGCCGGCGCCAATGCCGCGCCACACGGCACTGGCGAATGCTTGTAATCCATGACCTGTCGCAGCCAAGGCAGAGAGGACGCGTGGCCATCCGAGTGTCCAACCCTTGATGGCGCCTGACCTGAGTGCGCGGGCACATGCCACAAGGCCGCGGCCCACCGCTAGGGCAGCTGTCCGCATGTGGGCAAGCGTCTTCCACTGAGCTTGGCGCACGCCAAAGACGGCGGCAGCGCCCGCCTCTTCCAACTTTTGACGCCGCTCTTTCCTACGCACCAAAACGGTGGTGCGGACGTACTTCTGCCATTCAAAGCCGTCGTTCTTCTTGCGCCAGAAGACCATACCCCTCCCCTTCGTCGTGCCACCGAGACGCACCCGGTTGGTGATCCAGGTTCATGCGCCAGCCCCTGCCTTTTGCAACCCTCTACACGGTGCCGCCGCGCACGAATTTGGCGTAAAAAAGTGGCCACGCCTTGGCCGTCCTCTCAAACACTTGGCCCATCGTAGAGTGTGTGCGTACCATAGAACCACGCGATTGCGACGTCCAACTTCAGTGTGCGGCGTTGCGGGCCCGGATGTCACGGGTCGCAGACGTCGCAAAATGTGATAAAGAGCCTACGTTCTTGTTTCTGGCGCGCGGCACTGTCAGGCGCCTTGGCCAGGTGACCGCTGAACAACAACTCCGGAGCGCGAAAGAAAAATGACGAACTCAAAATATACTGTGTTTCCGAAAGGCAGCCAGGTCTTAGCATTCACATCCCTTATCGGAGTTGGCGTGAGTCAGATCGCAGCACCTACATCCGCGGGGCCGGTGACGTTGGCCAAGGATACGGGACCCGCAAGCGCGCGTTGTGATGGTGTGCTCTCGGATCGCTCTGCTTGGCTTGCCTGTATTGGACACCCGGTCGCGGCGAAACCGTCGACTGAGTTATTCTATG
>JAHZKN010000173.1 GCA_022600335.1 Alphaproteobacteria bacterium | reverse complement strand
CTGAGCGGAACGCCGAGTAACGCTGGCGCGAGGTTAACGACAAAGAATGGGAAGGCGGGAACCAAACGCAAGAACAACAGGTAATTGAGTGCGTTTTCGCGAAACCCGTCTCGAAGCTTCGCAAGCCATGGCCCAGCGCGATCCGCCAGACCCTCACCAAACGAGGTTTTCGCAATTAAAAATAAGATCGTTGCACCAATCGTTGCAGCGATAACCGTAGCTGGCGCACCGATCTGCCAGCCAAACAACAGGCCCCCTGAAACCGTCAGAATCAATCCGCCGGGCAGCGACAGCGCAACAACAGTGATGTAGATCGCCGCGTACAACAATAGAGCGACGATAAGATTGTCAGCGATGAATGTGCGCATAGCCTCATAGTTGAGGCCAACAGTCTTGAACGACAAGTATTTATGCCAGCCCATGGCAAAGGCGAGTGCCATAGCCGCCACCAGGACGATCAAGGGCAACCATCGTCGAATCGACGCAGACGCAGGCTGCCCGTTTTTATTATCACCAGACTGCCCCATCTCGTTCGCCATGTTTAGTGCGCTCCGATACGTAATTGAGGTTTCAAATTTTGGGACTTCGGTCGTCGAAATCCGACCATGCGTTAATTTATGTCGTTGAGCGCCCAATCATAAGCATAGCCTGAAATTGTTGAAACCCCATCCAGGGCCGATTTCAATTCAGGGGCGGCATAGCGGCTGATATGATCTAGCACGCCACGATCGCTGTCACCAAAATCTTCGCTGAACCACTTGTAGATCGATGACGCTTTGACATTTCCAGATGCGACACGGACACCGCGCGGGCTATTGACGTAGGCCTGTGCTGCGGCATCTAGTTGCATCTCAAGGGTGGCGCCCACGAACGCTGTGATATTGAGATTTGGGCAACCAATAGAGGCACAGTTGACGGCATAGTGCACGCGCGGGTCCTTGAACACTTTGCGCAGCAGGCCGTGCTCAATATCATCTAGACTAAGCGGCGTGCCTGACACTTTGACCACTTTGGACTTCCACGGTCCGCCGGTAAACAGCGATGTAAAACTTCCACCGAGACTGATGTCTTTGATGGATTTGACCGGGTAATGGTCGAGCACGATATCGATCGTCTTGGCATTGTAGAGATTGGCCCAAAATGCAAACTGCTCAGGCCGATCTAGGGTGGCAGGGTCAACGCGTTCTAACGCGGTAACGTAGGCTTTGAGTTGTGCATGACCCTCAGTTTTAAATTTGCCGTACGCAACACGGTTCAAGCCGTCGCTGCCCGCCACGATATATTTCGCAAGCAACTCGTTCCAAGCGGCATGATCGACGGTTGCAGCAGATCCCTGCGTGAACGCTGAAAATTGACCTTGTATAGTCTCGGCGCGGGCAGGGTGAAATACCATGGTCAGTGCCGCGACAGCTATCATGAGAGCACGAGCCAACGACGCATCCATCAAACGCGGGCGACCCATCGGGTGATCAGATCCATTTTTCGACATCGTTTGACTCCTCGATTCGCCACAAAGCCGACCAGAGACACGCTGACTGCGGTTCCGGCTTTCTCACATCGCACCGCGGCCTGACCTCGCCATGGAAAGGTGTCAGACTTGTGCGTCTCATGCACTCGCCTTGAAGCGTGCCAGCATGCACGGGTCGGTTGGTGTACGGAGAGCCCGGAAGCCAGTTTCAAGGCGGCGCCCGCACGCAACGACGGCGCCAACAGGATGGGACAACCTGAAGCACAGCAGAATTGGTCTCAACTGTCTGGAATTATTGACTTTGCCCGTCTCCGCCCCTATATACGCGCGACATTCGAAGACACACTTTGAGCCATCCACAGTTGCGATCACAACGCGGTGAGGCTGCAGGTCTTTGGGGTTCCATGAGATTCAGGTGACGATCCTGAGGGCGTAGTTGCTACCTCAGTTGACGTCTCAAAACGAAAATTCGGAGTAAAGCCCGTGAAACGGACATATCAACCGAGCAAACTGGTGCGCAAACGCCGTCATGGCTTCCGCAAGCGGATGTCTACCGTTGGTGGTGTTCGGGTTCTGGCACGCCGCCGTGCCAAGGGTCGCAAGCGTCTTTCAGCCTAACCTGACGCCGAAGAGCGCAGCGCGCAGTTAGGTTGCTGCCCGAACGGGCCTTATCGGCGGTCTCATAGGCCGCCGAAACTGATTTTCAGCCAAGCCGCAGCGTTTCCAGCGGGACACCGTGACGAACAAAGTCCTCGCTAGCCCGACGCAGCCCAGAGCTTTGTAGAGGATCTCTGCAGTGCAGCTTCAGACCCTTAAAAAGCGACAAGACTTCTTGAGAGTGCGCGGCGGTCGGCGGTGCCAGAATGCCGCATTTGTGATGGAAACCAAGCCGCGGGAGTCCCTAGCCTCGACAGATGCTGATTCGAGCAGCGGTCCTATGGGCCCACGCTTTGGATTTACAATCACCAAGAAAATTGGCAACGCCGTAACCCGGAACCGAATTCGCAGACGGCTGAAACATGCCATTGGCCAGTTGGCCAAGGAATTTGCTCAGCCCGGCTACGACTATATTATTGTCGCCCGCCGTAGTGCGGCGACAGAACCTTACGTGGATCTCAAGAAAGCCCTTGAACGCTGCTTCCAACGCGTGCATGACGCACGGGTCCAAAATCACCGTCGTTAAGGTGCCGCTTGCGCCTGGTGACAGATCAACGGTGAGCAAGCCGCTGCGGTCCCTCATGATCCGGGATTGCTGTGATTCCGACCTAACGAACCAACAACTCCGAGCGAACCGTCCATGAAGTCTCAAGAGCCAGACAACCATTCAAATTTGCTCATTGCCGTCGCATTATCGACGATTGTCGTCATGGGCTGGCAATACTTCTATATTTCGCCACAGATTGAGAAACAACGCGAGCGCGCCAGGCTTGAGCAAGTCGACAAGACCAATGCTCCGGGTGCGAAAATTCAAGCGCCATCGACTGACATTGGCACGCCAACAGCGCCTGCAGCAAGTGGTACAACGCCAGCGAAAGGTGCCGCAGCAAGTATGACGCGCGACGCTGCCATCGCTAACTCGAACCGCATTGCTATTGAAACACCATCTCTTACCGGATCGATCTCACTCAAAGGTGCGTTGATCGATGATCTGACGTTGACTAAGTATAAAGTTACGTCAGATCCGACGAGTAAAAAGGTGACGTTATTCTCACCACCTGGCGCGCCTGATGCCTACTTCTCTGAACACGGTTGGAAGCCGACAAAAGCTGGCGTCAAAGTTCCAAATAGTGACTCTGTTTGGCAAGCCTCACGTGCCAATGCCAAACTCACATCAGCAACGCCCGTTACCCTGACGTGGAGCAATAATGCTGGCCTGACGTTCAAGCGCAAAAT
>JAHZKN010000172.1 GCA_022600335.1 Alphaproteobacteria bacterium | reverse complement strand
CGGAAGTTTGGGGCGTGCTCTACCTCATCACGCAGCGCGACATGGTTTGGTTGAACGCGACAGAAGGTGTCCCGGGATGGAGCTATAAGCCGGTCTGGCTGGAGGCGGAAGATGAGAAGGGCAGCCCACTGCTTGTTTTTACGTACATCGCCGACGGTCTGGAAAAAGATGGCAATCCGTCAATGCGATATATCACACTGTTGCGTGACGGCGCACGGGCCCATGGTCTCCCAACACCTTGGATCCATTACCTTGACAACGTTAAACATGCTGAGTGAGCGATATTGCGCCGTCGGCTCAGTCGCACGTTCAAACACAGCGTGGTGGCTCGACTGCAATCTTCTTCATCAGCGGTACAGCAACATACACTCTTGTTGCTGCCAGCCGTTCTGCCCTACGCTGCCACGTGGTTAGCCCTGACTCTAACTTAGAAACGGGTACCGTCACGTGCGGCAAGTTACATGAATAGTGTCACGGCAATGGACAGGCAAGACATCGACGCCATAAAAGCTTCTGAGGTGCGCGTAAGTGGCACCGTCCAGGGCGTCGGTTTTCGCCCGTTCGTGTGGCGTCTTGCCAACGCGTGCGGGCTTTCCGGAGATGTACGAAATAGTGCCGCGGGCGTTCTTATCCGAGTGTCTGGAAAAACCAAGGCGATAGAACAATTTCTTGTGCGTTTGAGGTCGGAAGCGCCACCTCTTTCACACATAGACCAGCTCGAAACGGAACCGTCGCAGTTTTGTCTGCAGAAATCGGGCTTTCACATTCTTGATAGTGTCGCGGGCGAGACCCGAACGCAGGTGACGCCCGATGCGGCGGCGTGCCCAAAATGTGTCGAAGAAGTACTTATGCCTTCCGAGCGCCGCTTTCGTTACCCCTTCGCAAACTGCACCCATTGCGGACCACGGTTCTCGATCATCAAACAGGTGCCCTACGATCGCGCCGCAACGACAATGTCATCCTTTGCGATGTGCGAAGACTGTGCGAGCGAATACAATCATCCTTCCGATCGCCGCTTCCACGCCCAACCGATCGCCTGCCACGAATGTGGCCCTAAGGCCTGGATCGAACGCCTTGATGACGCCGCCGCATCCGTCGATTCGCAGTCCACGCTCGATAGCGTCGACACAGCAATAAGATTGATACAAAGCGGCGAGATCGTCGCCATTCGCGGACTTGGAGGTTTTCATCTGGCATGCGATGCCGTCAACGCACAGGCTGTCTCGAGGTTGCGCGAACGCAAAAAGCGTTACGGCAAACCGTTTGCGTTGATGGCCCGCGATTTGGATGTCATTCGCCGCTACGCCAAGGTCAGCGATCAAGAGGCAGAACTCTTGAGCAGTCCGGAAGCGCCGATCGTGTTGTTGGATGCCGTGCAGCACGACCCCGCAGAACAGTTGCCGATCGCCATTGCCCCGGGCATGAACACGCTTGGCTTTATGCTTGCCTACATGCCGTTGCATCATCTGTTGCTGCGCAAAATGAACCATCCGATCGTGATGACCAGTGGCAACCTTATGGACGAGCCTCAGATAACAATAATGAAAGACGCTAAATCCAAGCTCTGCAGCGTCGCTGACTACGCTCTATTCCATGATCGCGACATCGCTAACCGTATCGACGATTCCGTGGTGCGTGTCATGGGTAACCAGCCACGAGTCTTGCGTCGCGCACGCGGCTATGCGCCCGGCGCTATGGCCCTACCAGACGGGTTTGAACGCGCACCAGACTTGATTGCATTCGGCGGCGAATTAAAAGCAGCGTTTTGCATCGTGAAAGATGGCGCCGCCATCCTTTCACAGCATCAGGGCGACCTTGAAAACGCTGACACGTTCGATGACTATCAGAAAAATTTGTTGCTTTATCAAAAACTCTATGACCACGAACCCAAACTGCTGGTCGCCGACAAGCATCCTGAGTATCTCTCTACCAAACTCGCCAAAGTGCGAGCGCAAAAAGAAAGCCTGCCGCTCATTGAGGTGCAGCACCACCACGCCCATATTGCAAGTTGCATGGCCGAGAACAGCGTTGCCCTTGACGCGGGCCCTGTGCTCGGCATTGCGCTTGATGGCCTTGGCCTCGGTGATGATGGGACAATTTGGGGTGGCGAGTTTCTACTGGCGGATTATCGAAATTATGAGCGTCTTGGTACGTTCAAACCGGTCGCCATGCTAGGTGGTGCACAGGCGATCCGAGAGCCCTGGCGCAATGCGTATGCGCACATCATCTCGGCAATGAGTTGGTCACAGTTCGACAAAAGCTATAACGAGCTCGACCTCCACAAATATCTCGAAGCTAAGCCGCGCGAAACGCTCGACCAAATGCTGGCGAAGGACATAAACGCGCCTCTTGCAAGCTCTTGCGGCCGACTGTTTGACGCCGTGGCTGCTGCGATGGGGCTAGTGCGAGACACTGCCCTATTCGAGGGTCAGGGCGCCATGCTTTTGGAGTCAGCCGTCGACAAACACGAGCTCTACAATGAAGACGAAGACCTCGCTTATGCATTCGAGATCGCAGATCTTGAGGGAACTGCCATCCCCGTTATTGAGCCCACCGCTATGTGGAAGGCCCTGTTGGGTGATCTCATGCAGGAAACGCCTGTTCCAGTGATGGCGGCTCGGTTTCACAAGAGTCTCGCCAAAATCATCTGCGCCATGGTAGACACGTTGAGTAACGCTGGCGCGTGCAATGGCACACGGTACACCGCTGTTGCCCTCAGTGGCGGCTGCTTTCAGAACAAAGTGTTGCTGGAAGAGGTCGAAACCCGACTTTCGGCAGATGGGTTTGAGGTGTTAACGCAATCGCAGGTGCCGGCAAATGATGGCGGACTTGCACTTGGCCAGGCAGTTATTGCAGCTGCGCGCAATATAAATAAGCCAGGCGCGTCGAGAGGACTTTAACATGTGCCTT
>JAHZKN010000171.1 GCA_022600335.1 Alphaproteobacteria bacterium | reverse complement strand
GAGCCAAAAGTGACGCGAAGGGCAAGGGAGAGACCTGGGCTGTTAGTACCAGTGGCAGGTTGTCAAACACGCTATGACCCAACTCACCGGAACACCGAAGCGCCGGGTTGCAATTCTCATCTCTGGCCGTGGCTCCAACATGAAGTCCTTGGTCGAAGCAGCAAGAGCACCAAACTATCCAGCAGAAGTCGCGATGGTAGTTTCCAATCGCCCAGACGCGCTCGGATTGGAATGGGCGAAGGCGCAAGGACTGCCAACGCTGGCCATGGACCACACACACTATGAAGATCGCGCACATTTTGACTGTCAGCTCAGTAGCGTGTTGCAGAGTGCCAAAATTGAGCTTGTCGCCCTTGCCGGGTTCATGCGCCTGTTAACAGAATCTTTTGTCGCTGCCTGGCACGACAAGTTGATCAATATACACCCGTCATTGCTGCCGGCCTTTAAGGGTCTCAATACACATCAGCGGGCACTGGATGCCGGGGTAAGAGTGAGCGGCTGTACAGTGCATTTTGTACGCACGGAAATGGACGTCGGGCCGATTATCCAACAAGCTGCGGTTCCTGTTTTACCCAGTGACAGCGCCGAGGATCTGGCCGCCCGGGTCTTGGCAGCGGAGCACAAAATTTACCCTTCCGCATTGGCCCTCGTGGCAAGTGGGCAAGCCGTAGTGGACGGAGATCAGGTGCGCAGCACGCCTCAAGTTAACCAGCAGCAGACACTATTCTCGCCGCCTTTGCAGTGAACCGGTACACCATACTCGGAGACTCATTAGTCCAGAGCTGCGGCAATCGCTCAAAAATCGGTACTGACATAACGCAGCGTTTGGAAAAAACGACGCGGTGACTGATGGTTGCATAGACAGGGCTGCTGGCCAGGTGTAGACGGCTGATTTACAGAACTTAAGGGCGGTGCCCAAAACTCGGCCGCCCGTGTCGTAGTTTGGTGTTCTGGGCTTGGCTGGCAGTAAACGACACCAAATCGCAGGCAAAGATCAGCCAGCAAATTGCCTTTTTAGGCGCGCGCGCGTGTCAAGAAAAGCGACTTAGAGAGACCAACCGAATGACATCACCACAAGAGTCCCACATTCGCCAATTGGGTGATGAGAGCAGCATCTGGTTCAACCTCACTCCGCTGCTCAAAGATCCTGACAACCCGATGCGCGTTTTGCTGCAAATGGCGGAGCGCTATGGTCCGGTCATCCCCGTCAACATGGCACAGCAGCGTGTGGTTCTCGTCACCGAACCGGAATACTTTAAGCACGTGTTGGTGACCAAAGCCGACAATTACATCAAATATTTTGACGGCTTAAAACCAATCTTCGGCAAGGCCATGATCACGCATGATGGAGCCCTGTGGCAGAAAATCCGCATGCCACAACAACCAGCCTTTCACCCCGACGTGTTCACCGATTACTTCCCCTACTTCAATCAAGCTATCAAATCAAAGATGGAGACATGGGCTGAACTTGCAAAGTCTGGTGAGACCGTCGAGATGGTCGAGCAGACCTGGACGCTTGCCGCCGACATGATCTGCAAAGCCCTCTTTGATCGCGACATGCCGTTTAATCCCCACTTCGTGTTCAAGTGCGTCAAGACATATACCGATGTTATGAATCACAAAGACATTCGGCTCAAAAAGCAATCCGATGCACTGTTTGAAATCACGGAAGAAGATACGGCCAAGGCTGTTGAAGAGTGGTGGAGCGTGCCGCCTGCAGTTATGGGTGCTGACCCGCGCGAGGAGCGCGAAAAAACCTTGCTGCGGATGATCGAGGCCGCCGTTGCAAATCCAGAAGTCCCCGAGTTTGACAAGCAGCAGGCCGTTGATGAAATCAAACAATACCTATGGGCGGGGACAGAGACCACAGCGCTGACATTGTCTTGGTCACTCTATCTGACATCAAGACACCCGGAAGCAGCTGAGCGTATCCGCCGTGAAGGCGAAGCCGTGTGCGGAGACCGCGAGCCAACAGCGGACGATTACTCAGCTCTGCAATACACGCGGGCTGTGATCCAGGAAACGATGCGGCTTTATCCGCCGGTATGGAGCTTGATCCGCGTCGCGGCCGAAGCCGATACTATTGCTGACAAAGAGATCAAGCCGGGCGACCGTATTGTTTTGTTCTCCTATGGCGCCCACCACAATCCAAAATACTGGGACGATCCGGAAGACTTCCGCCCAGAGCGATGGATGGACAAAACCAAAAAACAGGTCAAATACAGCTACATTCCATTTGGTGCCGGCAAGCGATCCTGCATTGGCGGTGCAATGAGCCAAGTTGAAAACACACTCGCCTTATCACAGCTTCTGCGCCGGTTCCAAACAGAGTATGTTGGGCTAGAACCACCTGGGATCAATGCCACCGTCACACTGACACCGCGTGGCGGTCTATTGTTCAAGATCAGAGAACTCAACTAAGCTTTCTGAAGTTTTAGTCCGCACAACAAAACAATAGGCGTGTCGATCAATTTGCGACACGCCCATTGTTTTGGTCAGAGTAGAGCCAGCCAAATTTAGCCGACAATTTCCTCAGCTTTGAAATTCATTTCAATTTCACGTTTTGCGGACTCTGGACTATCAGATCCGTGGGTTGAATTTTGTCCCTTCGACAACGCGAATTCTTTGCGGATTGTACCCTGGTCTGCTTCCGCAGGATCGGTCGCACCCATCACCTGGCGGTAAAGTGCAATTGCGTTTTCGCCTTCTAGAACTTGCAGCACAATGGGTGCCGACGTCATGAATTCCACAAGCTCATCAAAAAACGGTCGGCCATTGTGCTCTGCGTAGAAATTTTCAGCATCGCCGCGCGTCCACTGAACCCGCTTCTGACCGACAATGCGCAAACCAGCCGCCTCAATAACTGCGTTTATCGCACCGGTTAGGTTGCGGCCCGTTGCATCGGGTTTGATAATTGAAAATGTGCGCTCAACGGCCATCGTGGTGCTCTCTTTCTGAGATGTGTTGGAAGGTCTCCGCGACCAGGTCGCCGGCCTTATACCCGCGCCCTCGGTGGGCTTCAACCCACTCACAAACAGCCAACTGAGCTTTTAGAACCCGCATTGGGCAGCTACAACATACTGAAATAAAAGATGTTTTTCCAGAATGCCGCAATATGCACGCCATCAAACCGTCGCTTTGAGATGGTCTCAAGTGCATACCGTTGACGAATCCAGTCTAAGAGCCCAAAAAATTGCTACAACAAGGTGCTTGCGGCTGGCCTTCACCCTTGCGGTTGCGCGGACCGACCCGGCCTGCTGGAAGTCACGATTGAATTGGCAATGAATGTGATGAAATCCGACGATCCTTGGTTTATTGCCCGCGATGGCCACCAACACGGCCCACTCAGCGACACTGAAATGAAACTCTTTGTCGAACGCGGCCATCTGCGTGCCACTGATCTTATTTGGCGGCAGGGCTTTCCGGATTGGCGACCTGCACAATCGGTGTTCCCAGCCAAACCACAACCAGACCCTCAGACCGCTCCTGGTCAGGCGGCAACAGCGCAACAAGGCTATCCAGCGTCCGGCGGTCCGGATCAAGCCACTTTTTCAAACGCGCCGTCGAGCCAAGCAGCACCAAATGCTGGCTCCAACAACGGACAGTTTGATGCCGCACAATCGGTAGGTGGCGGTGTCGCGACAATTTCTGACGAAGCCACCTATGACGAGGACGATGCACCGAGCCCGCGTTGGGGTCGAGCCATCGCCTCAACTCTGATTATCGGTACGGTGGCCGGCATGGGGTTATGGTTTTACGTTCATGGACCGCCCAGCCTGTTTGACCAGGCTGCAACAGGCGGAACTGCTGTTCCTGTCGTAAAGGCACCTGACACAACTGAT
>JAHZKN010000017.1 GCA_022600335.1 Alphaproteobacteria bacterium | reverse complement strand
CTACTTGTTCGCAGGATTCTTTATCGTTTTTGCGTTGATTGGTGGCGTTACCGTGTGGGCGGCAACGCAACAAATTTCTGGTGCTGTGATTGCAACCGGCCGCGTCGTCGTCGCCACAAATTTGAGAAAAGTACAGCATCCAACGGGGGGTGTGGTTTCTGAGATTAAGGTCAAAAACGGTGACCGAGTGCATGAGGGGCAACTTCTCATGCGCCTGGACGAAACGATTACAAGGGCCAACTTGCGCGTCGTTGTGAAGCAAATCAATGAACTCACGATGCGCGCTGCTCGGCTTGAGGCGGAACGGGATGGCTTAGAAAGCGTGGGGGTTCCAGACTCACTGCTGAAAGATCACACACACGAGGTCAAACGCATCGTTTCAGGTGAGCTCAATTTGTTCCGCAGTCGCCGCGAAACGCGCGCCAAGCAGAAAGCCCAACTTAGGGAACGCATCGCGCAGCATGTTCAGGAGATCTCCGGCATTGACGGGCAAGTCAAAGCCAAAGCGACCGAGATACAGCTGATTGATGAAGAATTGCAGGGTTTAGAGACGCTGGAAGCGCAACAGCTCATCACGACCAACCGGATGGTCTCCATGCGCCGTCAAGCTGCCAGGCTTGAAGGTGAGCGTGGGCAGTTGGTGGCATCCGTTGCGCGGATCAGGGGCCAAATTGCCGAAGTCGAATTGCAAATACTGGGCATAGAGCAAGAAGAGCAAACGAAAATCGTCAACGAATTACGGCAAATTGAATCCAAGCTTTCAGAATTTGTAGAACGACGTATCGCCGCTGAAGACCAACTGAAACGGATCGACATCCGCGCACCTAGTGCCGGCATTGTTCATCAGCTGGCAGTACATACTGTCGGTGGTGTCATCAATTCTGCCGAACCGGTGATGCGACTTGTTCCCTTGGGTGATAAACTCGTTATTGAGGCGCGCGTTGCGCCCCAGAATATTGATAGCATCTATGTTGATCAGCCGGCACGCGTGCGGTTTTCTGCCTTTAACCAGCGGACCACACCAGAATTGGATGGGCATGTGACCCGCATTGGTGCAGACTTAACGCGCGATGAAATCACAGGTGAAACATTTTTTTCGGTGCGTATCGAATTTTCAGAGGATGAAGTGGCGCGGCTTGGCGAGAACAAACTGGTGCCGGGCATTCCAGCAGATGTTCAGATTCATACCGGTGATCGCACAGCGCTGTCCTATTTGATCAAACCCCTGCAAGATCAACTTTCCAAAGCTTTTCGCGAGCGTTAGAAGGACGGATCTTGCGCATGTCGAGGGTTGCGAGCGGTTTACCAACCGGCTTTGGCTGAAACCCGCCGCAATTGGATTGCGTAAATTCACCGCCGCCTTGATTTGAGCGTACAGCTCGTCTTGGTGTCTAAGGTCACTCAGGTCTTCAAAGGAGCTTCTGTGTTGAGCCGTGTATTGGCGCACCTTGCAGTCAGTCTATTGACGGTGATTGCCGTGCTTGTGAAGTTTGTGCCGCAGTCTGCGGCTCAATCGGCTTGGGTGCAGGCGGACTATGTAGAAGGGCGCCTCGTTTCTGCAACAGAAGGCGTTGGCAGCAGTGATCAGCTTCTTGTTGCCGCGGAGCTCAAGCTCAAGGCTAAATGGAAAACGTATTGGCGCACGCCAGGCGATGCAGGATTGCCACCAGAATTGGACTGGTCCGGATCCCAAAACCTTGAGCACGCCACACTCAGTTATCCAGCTCCACTGCGCTTTCAATTATTTGGCTTGCAGACGTATGGGTATGAGAACCGCGTCGTGTTCCCAATCCGCGTGAAACTAAAATCTGCCGCGGCAACTGCGAATTTGAAATTGAAACTGAATGTTTTGGTGTGCTCGGATGTTTGCGTTCCGCAAATCCTAAATCTCGTATTATCCGTTCCAGCCGGGCCGGCAACGCCGAGTGACGCAGCCCATTTGATTCAACGTGCGTTGAATTCTGTTCCAACGCTAAGCTCCACAGCGGGGTTGTCCATAGTCCGTGCAGCATCTGTTGCACGTTCTGGGCAATCAGAGCTGGTCCTTGATGTTACGTCGGAGCAACCGCTCACCGCGTTGGATATCATTCCTGAAATTGAACCGTTTGTGGCGTTTGGGGCACCGACTATGTCGCTTGCGAGCGACGGCCGTTCGGCAACTGCCCGCTTTGCGGTTGCCCAGCCGTTGCCGCCTGGAGAGCAGCTTGCTGGCCGCGCCATCACGCTCACTGCGACCGATGCAACCCGAGCCGTTGAATTCAAGACCACCATTGTGGATGGAGGTGCTGCGCCGGCATCAAGTCAACTCGCAACACTAGCGATGATGCTTGTTTTTGCCGTACTTGGCGGCCTTATTCTCAATTTGATGCCGTGTGTGTTGCCGGTGCTGTCCGTCAAGCTGCTGTCGCTTGTAGACGCCCGAGACAGCGAAGTTCTGGCTGTCCGGAACAAGTTTCTCGCCACTGCAGCTGGTATTGTCACATCCCTCTTGTTGATTGCTGGCGTGCTCATAGCCGTGCAATCGGCTGGCCATGCCGTTGGCTGGGGCATTCAATTTCAGCAACCCGTGTTCATTGCCGTGATGGCTGTGATCGTCACGGCATTTGCCTGCAATCTATGGGGCTTCTTCGAAGTTGCCTTGCCGCCAGCATTGAGCAATTGGGCTGGCGGGCAAGGTGAACCCGCAGATACCTGGGTCAGCAATTTTATCACTGGGATGTTCGTCACCGTATTGGCAACGCCATGCTCTGCGCCATTTGTTGGTACCGCCGTCGGCTTTGCTTTAGCCAGCGGAACCATGATGACGCTGGCCATTTTTGCAGCCCTTGGCATTGGTCTTGCCCTGCCCTACTTGGCGGTCGCGTTTATTCCAACGTTGGTGCGATTTCTGCCGCGACCTGGCCCGTGGATGATTACGCTCAGGTGGATTTTGGGATTTGCCCTGCTGGCAACGGCCGTATGGCTGGTGTTTGTTCTGGCCCGTCAAATCGGTTGGCCGTTGGCATTGCTTGCCGCACTGTGGTTGGCTCTGTTTGTCGCCGTACTGGCTTTGCGTCACTACCGGCCAACGCATCTAAGCGCTGGTGCCGGGACAGCTGTTGCAGTGGGTTTGGCATTGGCAACCGCGACACTGCCGGCCTTTGTTGGTGATGGCCGTTCCCATCGCGCGACAATGGAAGCTGGACCCATTGCCTGGACAGACTTTGACGAGAAACAGATCCGCAGTCTCATTGCGCAAGGCAAAACAATCTTTGTCGATGTCACCGCGGAATGGTGCATCACTTGCAAAGCTAATAAGCAATTGGTGATCTATCGCCAGCCGGTTGCATCTAAGTTGCAAAGCAACGTTGTCGCCATGCGGGCCGATTGGACATCGCCCGACCCAAAGATCACGCGCTTCTTGGCGCGTTTTGGTCGCTATGGGATTCCGATGAATGTTGTGTTCGGGCCGGGTCAGCCGCAGGGACTCGTTCTGCCTGAGATTTTGACGCCAGACAGCGTTGTCGAGGCTTTGGAAAAAGCCGCCAGGCGCTCATAGGTTTTGGCGCCGATAAGTTTAGGCAGGGGCTCAAGCAGGTTTTCTGACGCCAAGACGCAATGCATTAGCGATCACCGATATTGACGACACGGTCATCGCCATCGCAGCGAAAATTGGCGATAGGAGCAAACCAAAGTGCGGATAAAGTGCTCCTGCCGCAATCGGTATACCAATCATGTTGTAGCCGAATG
>JAHZKN010000170.1 GCA_022600335.1 Alphaproteobacteria bacterium | reverse complement strand
TCGTAGTTGTTACATTGCAGAACCACGCCGACGATGTTTTTGCCAATATCATGAACATCGCCCTATACGGTGGCCATGAGAATTTTGCCAGCTTCAGGTGTGTTCTCTAGTCCGGCGCGTTTCTTTTCTTGTTCCAGATACGGTTGCAGATACGCAACCGCTTGTTTCATGACGCGAGCGCTCTTGACGACTTGCGGCAGGAACATCTTGCCAGCACCAAAAAGGTCGCCAACGACATTCATGCCGTCCATCAACGGGCCTTCGATAACTTCCAGCGGCTTGTCGGCGTGCTGGCGGGCTTCTTCAGTGTCTTCTTCGATAAACTCGTTGATGCCGTGCACCAGGGAATGCGTCAGACGTTCGTTGACCGAGCCTTCGCGCCAAGTGAGATCGGCCACGGCCTGGCGCACACTGCCATCGCCTTTGAAGCGCGGTGCGGCTTCAAGCAACCGCTCGGTTCCTTCGGCATTGCGATTCAGGATCACGTCTTCACAAAGCACGCGCAGTTCTTCGGGGATATCGTCATAGAGAGCCAGCTGGCCAGCGTTGACGATCCCCATGTCCATGCCCGCTTGAATGGCATGATACAAAAATACGGAATGCATCGCTTGGCGCACCGGTTCGTTGCCACGAAACGAGAACGATAAGTTGGAGACACCGCCGGAAATGTGCACCAATGGCATGCGGGCTTTGATCTCGCGGGCAGCATTGATGAATGCCACACCGTAGTCGTTATGTTCCTCAATACCTGTAGCAACCGCAAAGATGTTAGGATCAAAGATAATATCTTCGGGCGGAAACCCAACCTTTTCAGTTAACAGCTTGTAAGCGCGCTCACAGATCGCAACTTTGCGTTCTGTTGTTTCGGCTTGACCCGTTTCATCAAACGCCATCACCACAACCGCAGCACCGTAGGCTAGTACCTTGCGGGCTTGCTCTAGGAACGGTTCCTCGCCTTCCTTCAGCGAGATCGAATTAACGATGGATTTCCCCTGAACGCACTTGAGGCCCGCTTCAATCACGCTCCACTTGGAACTATCGATCATGATCGGAACACGCGAAATATCAGGCTCCGAGGCGATGAGATTGAGAAACGTCTGCATGGCTTGTTCAGAATCGAGCAAGCCCTCATCCATGTTGACATCAATGATGGCAGCACCGGACTCGACCTGTTGGCGTGCAACGGTCAACGCAGCTGGATAATCATCAGCCTCAATCAGCTTACGAAACCGCGCTGAACCCGTGACGTTGGTCCGTTCGCCGACATTGACAAATTGTTGAGCAGCACTTGAGGTGGTCATATTGATCATCGTTCCAGTGTTGGTATTTGGTGTTGGCGCGGCACAGATAGTCTCGCAACGCTTTTGCCAAGTTCAGAATGAAACACCCCGCCCTAACCGTGCACAAAGGGCTCGAGCCCCGACAATCTCAGCTTGGGGGGGATCTCAGGCACACGGCGTGGCGCATAGCCTGTAACACTGCTGGCGATGGCACGAATGTGCTCAGGTGTTGAACCACAACAGCCGCCAACGATATTGATAATTCCGTCTTTCGCCCAGGGTTCGATCTGCTCGGCCATGTCGCTCGGGCTTTCATCATACTCGCCCATGGCGTTGGGCAGACCAGCGTTGGGGTAAGCTGAGATGCGTGCATCAGAAATGTGCGCAAGGTCCGCGAGGTAGGGACGCATTGGGCCAGCACCGAGTGCACAATTCAGCCCGATAGAGAATGGCTTCAAGTGGCGCAACGAATACCAGAACGCTTCTTCTGTTTGACCAGAGAGCGTGCGACCTGATTGATCGGTAATGGTGCCGGAGATCATAATAGGCAGCTCGACGCCCTTTTCACCAAAAACTTCAAGGGTTGCAAAGCCCGCAGCCTTGGCGTTCAGCGTGTCGAAGATCGTTTCAATAAGGATGATGTCGACACCACCATCGATTAGCCCGCGCACCTGTTCGCTATAGGCTTCACGCAGTTCATCGAAAGACGTGTTGCGGTAGCCTGGATCTTCGACCTTGGGTGAGATTGACGCGGTGCGATTGGTCGGGCCAACAGCACCAGCAACAAACCTTGGTCGCTCCGGCGTTTTCTCCGACCAGTGATCTGCTGCTTTGCGCGCAAGTTGTGCCGCGGCTACGTTGATCTCATACGACAGCTCTTCCATGCCGTAATCTGCCATCGAAATCGTTTGTGCATTGAACGTATTGGTTTCAATCAGATCTGCACCAGCTTCGAAGTAGGCTGAGTGGATGTCGTAGATGATATCAGGCTGGGTGAGCACCAGAAGGTCATTGTTGCCTTTGACATCTTGTCGCCAATCCTTAAACCGCTCACCACGGTAGCCAGCCTCATCCAACTTATGACGTTGGATCATGGTGCCCATCGCCCCGTCCATAATCAATATCCGGTCTGCGGCAGCAGCATTGAGAGCAGCGGCCGATTGGTGGGTTTTCATTTTTTCTCTCTCCTGCGCGGGGTTTTCATCGCTTGCCTGCGCAAAAATTTTTGTGTCTGTTATCCAGCCGCTTTGGCAGGTGTTTCCAATGGCTCGGCATTGAGCGGGCGAAGCCCTAGCAAGTGACAAATGGCATAGACGAGGTCGGCACGATTAAGCGTGTAGAAGTGGAACGACTTGATGCCCTCATCCACAAGTCCCATGACCTGCTCGGTTGCAACGGCTGCTGCTACCAAGTGTGTGGTTGCTGGATCTTGCTCCAGACCTTCAAACCGGCGCGCCAACCAAGCCGGTACGTTGGCGCCAGCACGCACAGAAAAGCCTGCGACTTGACGGAAGTTATGGATGGGGACAACGCCAGGTGTGATTGGCACCCAAATGCCGGCAGCGCGGGCGTGCTCGACAAATCGTAGATAGTGGGTGTTATCAAATCCAAACTGCGTGATGATGCGATCTGCACCTGCATCCACTTTGGCTTTTAGATTTTCAATGTCGGCCGCGATCGTTTGGCTTTCCGGGTGCGTTTCTGGGTAGCCCGCTACAGAGACTTCAAATTTGGCAATTTTCTTGAGACCTGCAACGAGATCAGCAGCATTCTCATAGCCGCCGGGATGGGCTTGGTAGTCGGTTCCGGGACCCGCTGGTGGATCGCCACGCAAGGCCACGATGTGGCGCACGCCGGCATCCCAATACCCTTTGGCGACGGCATTCACTTCATCTTTTGTTGCATCAACACAGGTGAGATGTGCAGCAGGGCGAAGCGCAGTTTCATCGACCAATCGCGCAACGGTGTTGTGGGTGCGTTCACGGGTTGACCCACCGGCGCCATACGTCACGGAAACAAACTCCGGGCATAACGGCGCCAGTCGTCCGATCGCAGCCCACAAATTCTGTTCCATCTTTTCGTTTTTTGGCGGGAAAAATTCAAACG
>JAHZKN010000169.1 GCA_022600335.1 Alphaproteobacteria bacterium | reverse complement strand
AGGGCAGAACCTTTTCGCCACCAGCTGCACTGGCAATCGAGCGAATAATCAATTCATTGGTGCCGACGTAGTGGCTGGCGATTTTCCAGCCATCAACAGAGAACGATTTAGACCGCACTTTGTCAGACGGCGGCTGCAGGAAAAACGCCGCGTCCATGGTGGCCGGCTGAAATGAGATTGAAAAGATCTGCTGGTCGAACGGATACTTGCGCAAATCCGGTTCAAATCGAAACCGGCCTGAGACTTTGTAGATGCGCGACACTAAATCGTCCGGGCCAGTAGCTGTTTCCTGATGCACGCGGCGCACATTGATCAATGGCTCGGCCGCGCGCGCACCGCGCATGGCATTGGTGAATTCAATCTCCGAAATGGGAATTTGTTTCTTCGCGCGCATAGTGAAAAAGAATTCCGCCTCAAAGCTGCGGTCGTTGCTATCCACGTGGGAGATCGAGACCATATCCAGATGCACATAGAGTACAGGTACGGAGTGGACAGTTCCGCCGGCGCGGACAAACTGCTCCGGTGCTAAAATAGATTTTGACGCGGCAGGTGGCTGCCACACCAGCAATGAATGCTCTCCCGATGCCCTGGCGTCGGTGAAGGTCCAATCTTGTGCCCAACCCCGCCACACGCGCTGGCCCTTACGTAACTTGGCGAGCTCATCAACAATATGGTCTGCCATGCGGGCTGGATTTGCAGACGGGCTGGCTTCGGCAAATTCGGCCAGCATTGCCACGAGATCGGCATAGCGCGCGCCATAACCCACCGCATAGGGTGAATAGGATCGCACCGCCGGCATGCGATCCGGACTGCGCATTAATTGTTCCAAGCGCTCATTGTTGAGGTTGGCGATACCGCCTTCGGCGATCTCATAAAAAGCACCGGCGTAGAGTTTACCGCCACCTGTCGGGTGGGTGACAACACCGTTGATGGATCCAAGTGCAATAAAAACCGGAATGGAAACATTCTGCTCAGCAAGCCGCTGCAGCAACTTTGCACCGCGCGTTGAGCCTACCGATAAAAACAACACATCTGCGTTCTTGGATTTAATGTCTGCGATCGTGCGATCTACATCGGCCCATTGTTGTTCAACTTGGCCTTTGATCCACAGAGAAGAAACAATGGGCACCTTGGCATCGGGAGCTGACAATCGCTCGTAAAAAGCACGGGTATAAAGATCATTATCTAAACCGATAAATGCCAGCCGTTGAAAATGCTTTTGTGCGAACGACACAAATACATCCTCTTCATCACTGACAGAGCGGGTGAGTGTATAAATGTTGCGATGCTGAGAAAAGAGATCTTCTACAGATAACTCTGAGATCAATGCCTTGCCGGAGCGGCCCACTTGATCCATCACCTGCGACCCGCGTGTTGAATTCCAAATCCCGACCATGGCGAGCAGGCGCGGATCCCGCAGTGCTTTATCGACATTGGCTTTGGTTTTCTCAACATCGGTCTTGTCATCAAAGAACTTTATGTTCAGTGGTCGGCCTTTGATGCCACCTTGTGCATTGATCATCTCGGCTCGGCGCTTGACGAAATCCTGGATGGCGAAGACCTCTTCGGGCCCGCTGTTATTGTCCGGCGATGAGCTGATATGCACGGCGACAGTATATCCCGGCCCATCTGCGGAAAGAGCCGTGGGCGTACCAATCGGACTGGCGCAAAGCACGCCACAGAATCCTGCAGCCATGCGGGCCAACACAAAGGATCGCGCACGCCATCGACACAAGAAACCCGGCTGCACACGTGTCTCGGCCATGTCCCAAAAACCCCTCGAACCGTCCCCACCGCATGCTAGTTTGCCAGTAAAATGAACCCTTGGCGAGGCCGCTACCTGATGTGCCAACATGGGCTTTTTCGCAACTGGAAATCAGGCCAGTTTGGCACGTTGTTGTTGCCCGATGATCGGTGTAGAACGGCCAAGATTTGCTTGCTATGAAACCGTGGGAAACCCGGTTTAAGGGGCACATTTTGCACAAACCCAAGGGTGCATAGCACCCGAGCGTGCATCTAAAGCAAGATGCCGTGAAAACCCTTAGGAGAATTTGATGTCAAACCTCGTCTCTGCCAGCTGGCTTAGTGCCCTCATCGCCGGTGTCATAGCCGTTTTAGCGGCAACTGGATTTGGTGACATCCGGGTGCACTTGGCAACAGCTGCCATCGTCGCCCTCTGTTTTGCGGTGATCGGCAACAAAGAGAATGCGCGGCTCAGAGCAACCGGTGCCTCAGAGCATGCCATTGGCGCGGCGACTGCACGCAACATGGGACTTGTGTGGCTGTGGGGCGCTGGCGTGTTAGGAATTTCGTACGCAGTGCTCCTCACGCCATGGCGCGAATGGACTCACTTTTTTGCAGCCTTCGCCATTGTAGGAATTTTGTGCCTGCTATTTGCAGCCGCCCTCAATCGTGACGCCGACCAAAACAGCGAGGATCAAACTCTGCTCAAGTTAGGACGCCTGCTGACGTTCGCCCAATTGATCGGCATGTTGGCTACAATCGCCGGTATCGCTATTGATCCAGATAAGAGCATCTTGAGCAAAATACGGCCCGATTGGGCAGCGAATATTGTTTTTGTTTTTGGCGGATTATCCTTGTTGGCAATTAGTGCCTACGCTCTGTGGCACCAAAGGAAGAATGCGACGGTTAGTTAACCTTTGATCGGATAAGGTCCCGCCAAATTTAAGAAGCTGTGACTCTTCACCGTTGAGTCACTTCACGAAACGCAACAATAGAAACAATAAATGTCACTCGGACCTACGATCCCGTTGCTTGCTGTTGCGCTCATCACGAGTGTCACCGGAATGGTGCACGGTGCAGGAATAGGAGACAACAGTTTTACGTCGCACGCGGCTGTGGCGTTTGTCATCCTCATTGTCACCACAGCAATTGTCTTCAACGCACCGCTGTGGCGAAAGGCAAAGTCAACATCAGATGTGCAGGTCCAAGCGGCAACCATGGTGCGCCGAAACGCAAGGCTCGCGGCCGCAATTTATGGTTGGGGTGCCGCAGCCATGTTTGCCGTCTACTCGTTGTCAGATTTAAGCTGGCGCCATTCGTGGCAATACGGGTTGGGCATGGCCATCATCGCCGCCGGGATCATGATTTATACTGAGGGCCTCAAGAGAAGGACGCCACCGGTTTTCCCGCCGTTAAGCTTGACACTGTTTCACGGAGGCGCAGCGGCTGCCGGCCTGAGCTATTTGATCGGCTCTGGAAAACTGCAAACTATCAAGTCAGATTGGGCCGCCAATGATGTGTTTCTATGGGGCGGGATCGGTATTCTTGCTTTATGCGCGCTCTCTGCCGTTTCACAAGTCTTGCATCAACGCACCTAGAGTTGCCCTTGAATTTAGCGCTGACAGCCGCTGCAATAGAAAGTTGAGCGGCCAGATTGGCTCAGGCGCTTTACTGTCCCTCGGCACCCCGACCGCGGACATGGTGCACCGGCGCGACCATAAACTGCAAAAGCTTCTTGAAATTGGCCGCTGTCACCGTTTGGTGCCCGATGATCTCGCAATGTTGAGCCACCGACTTTGACAGCAGCGGTGAGTACGTGGCGAATGGCATGGACTAATCGCTCGGCGCGCACTGTCGGCTTACCAAATCGATCTGCGAGGCATGACGCACCGCGGTTGGGCGACAACTGCGCGTGGTGCAACGCCTCACAGACATAGATGTTGCCGAGCCCGGCGATAATGCGCTGGTCCATGAGGAACGATTTGAGGTTGCTGCGCCGACCACATGCTTTTTCAGCCAAGTGCAGCGCCGATAATTGATTAGATAGTGGCTCAACCCCCAAGTGCCGAAACAAGGCATGCGCATCGAACTCGCGATCGTCGATCACCAGCATGAAGCCGAAGCGGCGCGGGTCATTGTAGGTCACCGTGCGCCCACCACTCATGCGAAACACGACGTGGTCATGCTTTGTGTCGGCGTGTGTTTCATAAATATAGTCGCCTAGTGTTTCTGAATTTGGAGACTTTTTCTCTGAGATTAAGAACCGTCCGCTCATGCCAAGATGCATCACCAAACTTTCGCCGCTGGATAGCCCAGCACGCAGATATTTGGCGCGCCGCGACAGTGTGCGAACACATTTACCCTCCAGCCGCTCTGCGAAGTCAGTGCCAAAGGGAAAGCGCAAAGCTTCCCGGCGCTGCTCAACGGAGACAAACCGTTGGCCGACCAACACCGGCTCTAAGCCTCGGCGGACGGTTTCAACTTCTGGCAATTCAGGCATATTTTGTGTTTCTCAGAGCGTAGGGCCACTATCGCGCGCCAGGTCTCGTCGTGGCATCTATTGCACCTTGAAGGGGTGTTAAAACGCCATCATCACCTGGCCGGCAACTCCTAAGCTACCCCTGTGGGTCATTGGCTGGCCACCCTGTGAAATTCACACCAGTTCTTTGATGAGAAAAGCGCACTCGAACCTCGACACCGCTTCCTCCTTTCGTCTAAAAGGAACCTCATTCGGCGCCCGGTTTCGCACCATGATGACAATGGTCGGCCAACGGCGTCAGGGAGGGTCTGCCTTCGTAGAGGGCTGGAAAAATTCGAAAAATCGTGGAGGGCAAATTTTGAGACTTTGTCCGAGCCGACCAAGAAGCAAAACAATGCAGCCACTCACACGCCTTTGCAAACCCCGAGCGGTGATCCCTCAACGAGCCTGCACCTGTTTCTATCAAATCGTCTCGTCTCAATAGACTGCCTAACACCTGATTATCGAAAGAGCACCGCAAAGCTGATGTCGAAACGAGACAACAAAACAACAGCACCAAATGGCCGCGCCATTCACCCTGGTTCTGGCCGCCGCAAAGCGCCAGTATTTGCCAAGGGCCGGCAACTTAATTCAGGGGAAATAGATGCCGTCGTCGCTATCGTTGGCGAGGGTCCCTATGAGCGGGCACTCCTCATTGAATACCTGCATTTGATTCAGGATCGTGAAGGCTGCTTAACAGCTGCAAACTT
>JAHZKN010000168.1 GCA_022600335.1 Alphaproteobacteria bacterium | reverse complement strand
TCCATCAAAGCCGCATCCGTCTATGATTATGTCAGCGTTGCAGGAAACAGGCGGGGGCACTGATGAAGCGGTGATGATTGGTGACACGACTTTTGATATGGAGATGGCGCGAAGCGCAGGCGTTGCAGCCCTTGGCGTTGGCTGGGGCTATCACTCAGTGCCCACGTTACAACGTGCGGGTGCCGAGCACATCACGCTGAATGTCGAAACGTTGCTGACGGATATCGAGCGATTGTGTGCACAACGGAGCCCTGTCCTTGGCTAAGACCCCAAAATCATCGCGATCGGATGCCGAGCAATCCGTGTCGCATGAAGAGGCCGGCAACAACGCAAAAGCTAGACGGTTGCCAAAACGATTCTATAAAATGGCGCAAGTGCATCCAGAGAATGCAGGGTTTGCAGTTCGGCTTGATGGACGCACACTGCGTACTCCAGCACACCATGCGGTCGTACTTCCCACGGAGGCACTGGCCGCTGCTGTTGCCAAAGAATGGCAAAGCCAGGGCGATGTCATTGATCCTGGCACCATGCCGCTCACCAAACTGTGCAATTCGACCCTCGACGGTGTTGTGCCCAAGCGGCAGATGGTGATTGAGGACATCGCCAAATATGCTGGGCACGATGCAATCTGTTACCGCTCTGAAGACCAAACGGGGCTTGCCGCCAAACAAGTCTCAGTTTGGGATCCGATCATCAATTGGGCAGAAGCCAAGCTTGGGGTGCGCTGGCGTTGTACGGGCGGCGTGATGCCGGTTACACAATCTCCTGAGGCGAACGTTGTGGTTCAAAGTGCTCTTGATGGTTTTGGGCCGTTTCAACTCGCATCGCTACATGAGATGACGGTTCTGACGGGCTCAGCTTTGCTCCCACTAGCGTATGCTGATGATGTCCTTGACCTCGAAACGCTCTGGTCTGCCGCCAATCTGGACGAGAACTGGCAAATTGCGACTTGGGGTGAAGATGGAGAGGCAAAGGCTCGGCGCGAGGCGCGCTGGGCCGACCTACAGGCGGCCGACCGACTATTTGCCTTAAGTACCGTTGGCTAGCTAGGTCACAAAAAACAGCGCTGTTTCATTGCTGCTGTCTCAGGTGTCATGCAACTGGGTAGGGGCGGTTCTAGAAGCGGCAATGTTAATCTTTGTATGCCCCGAATCTGCTAGTTATTGAGACTTCTGTTGGATGAAGTCCTCAAAGGATTAGGACACCACTTTGCTGATACAGGCAAAAACGCCGCAAGAACAAACCCATCGCGATCGATTTTTCAGGCGGATTGCAACCCAGCGACACGTCTATGCTGTGTCGGGTGAGGACGGCTTGGCCCGAGTCCCGTCACGGACGCAGCGTGGACGTGATGTCACTTTATTTTGGTCACTTCCCGAAGAGGCTGAGCGCTGGGCCAAGGTTGTCGCTGAGAACCCGCGCGTCAAAGACCTTACCCTGTCAGACTTTCTTGGTGAGATCCTACCCGCGCTCGCTGAGCTTAAGCGTCTGGCTGGGTTGGACTGGACCGCAGAGCCGATGGAGATCGAAGCCGATCCAACAGCGTTGGCAGAGCGGATTCGGCTCGAGACACTGGACGCCTTTGTCATTAAAGTTGTTAGTGAGGGGCGACTATTTACTTTGGAAGATTCAGGAGGGCCGGCCTTGATGGTCTCTGGCACAGGTGAGGGGCAGCAGTTTCTACCCTGTTGGTCGGAGCGCGCGTTGGCCGAAGCACGCATCGCTGGCTTGTGGCGCGATATGTTGGCCTCTGAAATCCCGTTGCAGAGCTTTATTGATCGCACCCTTCTGTGGCTGGAAGATCGTGGTGCGCTGGTGGCCCCTGAACATGTTGCAGGCGCGCTATCATTAGAACTGGCCCCGGCAGATCTACGCTCACGATTGATCGCGGCGCAATCCAACTAGCTCGAAGCTGTCCTGCGGTGGCCGTCAAAGCCCGTCGAGAGGCTAGCTGAGGCATTTGGCCTAGTTTATGGCGTTCGCCTTAGATTTGCGCGGCCTTGGCACTGTGCTAAACGACCTCACTGATAAAGGAGCCCGTGATTGGCTGCCGCACAGAGCGGCACTGCCGCCTGAATCGGATCCGAACGCCAAAGATAAGAAACCAAGGGTGTGACAATGAAAGAAGTGGTCGAAGAGCTTGAGCGTCGGCGCGCCAATGCCCGCCTCGGGGGGGGGGCTAAGCGGATCGACGCCCAGCACAAACGCGGCAAGCTGACCGCGCGAGAACGCATCGACCTGTTAATGGATGAAAACTCCTTTGAAGAATTTGACATGTATGTCGAGCATCGTTGCACCGAGTTCGGCATGGAAAAGAGCAAGATCCCTGGAGATGGTGTTGTCACCGGCTGGGGTACGATCAATGGGCGGGTGATCTACGTCTTTGCAAAAGACTTCACGGTGTTCGGCGGCTCGCTATCCAAGTCGCATGCGGAAAAGATGACCAAGATCCAGGATATGGCACTTAAAAACCGAGCACCAATTATTGGTCTGTTCGATGCTGGTGGTGCGCGTATTCAGGAAGGCGTTGATGCGCTCGGTGGCTATGGTGAAGTGTTCACGCGCAACGTTTTGGCGTCCGGCGTTATTCCACAGATCTCCGTGATCATGGGACCGTGCGCCGGTGGCGACGTTTATTCCCCTGCAATGACCGACTTTATCTTTATGGTACGTGATACATCCTACATGTTTGTCACTGGGCCGGACGTTGTGAAGACAGTGACCAATGAAACCGTGACCGCCGAAGAGTTGGGTGGTGCTAAGGTTCATACATCCAAATCGTCGATTGCAGACAATGCTTATGACAATGATCTCGAGGCATTGCTGCAAATTCGCCGTTTGATGGACTTTCTACCGTCCAACAATCTGGATGGCGTGCCGGAATTGCCGACGGCGGACTCGTCTGACCGCGTTGAAGAGTCCCTTAATACATTGATCCCATCAAATCCAAACACGCCTTACGACATCAAAGAGCTGATCTCCAAGACGGTCGATGAAGGTGATTTCTTTGAGATTCAAGAAAACTTTGCCTGCAATATCGTCACTGGCTTTGGTCGTATGGAAGGGCGCACGGTGGGCATTGTTGCCAACCAGCC
>JAHZKN010000167.1 GCA_022600335.1 Alphaproteobacteria bacterium | reverse complement strand
GCTGCATGTTGATCGACAATCACAACTGAATTGTCGGTTTGTGCCACGATATAGGTTTCATGCAACTGCGCGCGGGCAGCACCCAGTGGACAGCTGATATTGGTTTCGGCTGCAGTGTCTGTTGCCGCCGACGCGTTGGCGCTTGGCATGCTGACAACATCAAACGGGGCTTGCAATTCTTCCGCAAGGCCGGATCGTGCGCGATGTGTTGGATAGATCGGCCGGTTGCCATTGGCGGCATGGGCACCGCTGGCCCCTGTGGAATGTGTTGGCGTCACGACAGAGCCAGCCAATGTATCGAGCGTTTTGACGCCACCAAATGCACTGGCCTGGTGACCAGCTTCAGCAAGGCTGGCGCGCATGGCGGAGATCAGAAGCCCACGCACACGTCCTGCATCGCGAAATCGCACCTCAACCTTAGCTGGGTGCACATTGACGTCGACGTCGTGGTTCGGAACCTCAACAAACAACGCCAATAAAGGAGATCGCCCGCGTGGCAACAGATCTCCATAGGCCGCCCTGACAGCACCAAACAGCAACTTATCTTTGACCGGACGCCCATTGACAAACAAGAACTGTTGGCTGGCATCTGCGCGATTAAGCGTCGGCAATGCGATGTAGCCTGCGACGCGCGCAACTTCGGTCTCGGCCCGCACCGGAATTGCGTCAGCGAGAAACTCGCGCCCCATAATGCGGCCCAATCGGTTGAGCAAATCTTCGCTTGTGGTGCCTGTGCGTGGTAGAGCGAGCGGGTTGCGCTGGCCGGTGGTGACGGAAAACGCGATGTCGGGATGCGCCATGGCGCAGCGCTTGATGATTTCGTTGATGGCTTGGTTTTCGGCGCGCTCGGTTTTGACGAACTTGAGCCGGGCAGGGGTAGCGGAAAAGAGATCGCGAACTTCGACAGTGGTGCCAACGTTACTTGCCGCCGGTTTGATGGCCTGCTTGGTGCCGCGATCGACTATGATTTCAAATCCATCGCCTTGTTTTTGGCAAGAGACGATCGAGAGATGCGCTACAGAGCCAATCGACGGTAGCGCCTCGCCGCGAAATCCAAGCGTTTCGATTTCCGATAGATTTTCCGAGTTAAGTTTCGAGGTGGCATGGCGTTCGACGCACAAGCCCAAGTCCGCTTGGTTCATACCGCGCCCGTTGTCGGTGACACGGATCAGCGACAGGCCACCATTCACCGTCACGATTTCGATGTCGTTGGCGCCAGCGTCGATCGCGTTTTCTACGAGTTCCTTGACCACGCTTGCTGGGCGCTCGATGACTTCACCAGCGGCGATACGGTTGATGGTTTGCGGCGGCAGTTGGCGGATGGCCATGTGGGGCTCCTTGTTCACGACCTCCTTTACCGCGGATAAGTGATTCGTCCCCAGTTTGCTGCAGCTTTCATCCCCAGAGATAGCAGCCTGCAGGGCACAATTTTGCCAAGCCGTGGCGGTTACGCCGTGCTCAGGTTTTCTCGGGTGAGCTTTTTAGCCAATTCGACCGCAGGCTGATCAAAGGGATCAATCTCTAGGGCATAGCCGGTGAGAATGGTCTCCAACATAAAGTGCATCAGCAGCGCTCCGATGTGGCGCTCGCCCAACGTTGCGACGTCAACGGTACGCACTGGGCGGCCAGCCTGCTGTAAGGCTGCAACGATGGCGTGGGACTGCGCATTGACAATATCGCCGATGGTTTTTCCAGCCATATATGACGCGCCGGCGCGGCCAGCCATATCGGCATTGATCTCTGGTCCTGTGCCAGCGTTTGCAATGCGCAAAACTGTGAACAGAAAATCCCTCGGGCCATCCATAAACAACTGTAGTTGGCTGTGTTGATCGCGGGGTCCCAGTGTTGCGATTGGTGTGGTGCCATGGCCGCCTTTGCCAAGGCTCTCCGCCCACAGTTGAACAAACCAACTGGCAAAATGAGCAAGCCGGTCGCTGTACGGCATCATCACCACACTGCGGATGCTTTGATTTTCCGCGGCGGCCAAAGCGATGGCGGCGCCAACAGCAGGCGGGCATTCTTGCGGTCCGGTCGCGGCACATAACTGTTGGACAACCTCGTCGGCACCCTTGCGGATGTCATGAGCCTTCATGCCACGTGCAAGTGCAGGTAGCAGTCCAACGTTGGTGAGGCATGAGAAACGCCCCCCGATCCCAATAGGATGATCAAGCAGCGGAATGGCATGGGCCTCGAATAAGTCACGCAGCCCGTTCTTCCTGTCGTTTGTATCTGGTTCCGTGATGCCAAGAAACATGTTGGGGATGGCCTCACCGAGCCCTGCGTCTTGAACCGCCGATAAGGCGGTGATGGCTTGGGCGAGTGTTTCTGTGGTGCCACCTGATTTTGAAATGATAACGAAGCGTGTTGATGCAAGGTCGACTTCGTCAAGTGTGCCGAGCTGGGTCAACGGATCGAGGTTGTCATAAAACCGTGTGCGCGGCCGCGACCGGTCGTAGACATTAGCGCCGCCTGGTATGTTCCACCCCGAAACCTGAGCGAGCGTTTGCCCACCAAGACCAGATCCGCCGGTGCCAAAGAACAGGATGCTGCGTGCGCCTTCAGAAAGTGCTGCCAGTGCGGCGGCGGCTGCGTCGATATCTTCAGTTGATTGAGAAATTTTCAACAGGGGTAAGGTGTCAGAGGCATAAGCATCCTTGAGACGCTCAATTCCGGCTGCAACTTTGCCCAGACTTTTTTCAAAGGCTTGTCGGTCGACGCCGGTGGCACCGATGCTTTCAGCCAAGCAGCCGTCAATGTTTTGCTGGTACAGCATGTTTGGCAATCAGGATTCAGGCGAAGTGCCTGTCCGCCCCCCATTGGTCACAACGTACGTTTGTAGGATTGATTTGAAATCCAGTTAGCTCTTATCGCCGGGCTTTTCCGGTTTGCCAACAATGGTGACAATCAAGTTGTCCATATCCAACAACTTTTTTGCCACTCGTTTCACATCTTCCATTTTGATATCGGAAATCATCTTATTGCGATTGGTGATGTAGTCTGGCTCAAAACCTTCGTCCATCAGGCCCAACAGCTGGCTGGCGATCTTTGAACTGGTGTCAAATCGCAGTGCATAGGAGCCAACGAGATAGCTTTTGGCGTTGTCCAATTCTTCCGCCGTTGGACCTTTTTCTGCGATTGCCGATAATTCGCTGCGGATCACATCGAGAGATTTGTTGATCGCATCATTACG
>JAHZKN010000166.1 GCA_022600335.1 Alphaproteobacteria bacterium | reverse complement strand
GGCTGGTCGGGCATCTTTCCATGCCAGGAGTTGGTCGATTGTCGTCTTGCTCTTTGACAGGAAGACAACATGGCTTGGATTGCCATCGTATCCCGGCAAACCATTTGGCTCGAGGACGGCTGCAACATGCACGCCATCCAGGGTTTGCGTCGTCGCTGCAACAACACTTTCCAGTTCGAGATGTTTGTTCGAGATGTGCAAGGCGATTACGCCTTGGCTTGCGATTTTTGACAGATAGAGCTTGATGGCTTCGCGGGTCAGCAAGTGCACGGGCACCGCATCTGACGAGAATGCATCGACTACGAAGTAGTCGTATTCGGCACCTTGCGCCTTGGCGAGCTTCAGTCTGGCGTCGCCCAGAACCATACCTGATTGAGGTGCGCACTTTGATAGGTAGCGGAAATGTTCTGGATTGCGGGCAATGTCAATCACGACGGGATCGATCTCGTAGAAGGTTATCGATTCACGGGATTTCAAGTGACATGCGAGCGACCCTGTGCCGAGTCCGATCACGCCGACGCGTAGAGGGTCACCATTGTTCGGCAACACGTTACGGGCGACTGCAAATCCGCGCGCCATTGGTGCTCCGGGATAGTAGTAGAGCACAGGCGGTGGCGTTGAAGGTCGATTGCCGGAACTATCGACCAGTTTTTCACCGCCATGCAGCGTTGAACCATGGATCAACAGCCGGAACTGTCCGTCGCTGCTATCCATGACGCGCGATACGCCAAAGAAGCTACGTTCGGTATATCCGTCAAGACTGATGCTGCTCACGAGCAGAAAAGCGGTCGCCGCGCTTAAGCCGAGTTTTGCAATGACAACCGGGCGTGCTGCAAAGACGACGATCGAAAGGATAAGCGCCAGAATTACGACTCCGATGGTCCCCTTCGCCTGAGCGCTTGTCACCAGCCCAGCAGTGTCTGCAAGCGCGAGCGCCGCGACACCTGCCAACGCGTATCCGCCAACCATTGCCACGGATTTGCGGTGATCTGCGTCCATGACTTTGGCGCATACGTTTGGTCGAGCAAACAAACCGGCAATGATCAGTAATGGATATTCGGCCACGGTGTTGAACAGTTGCGGCGCGAGCAACGCAGCAAATATGCCACCCAGTACGCCGCCAAACGACATCAAAAGATAAAACTCAGTGAGCCGCTCGGCATTTGGTCGGGCATCGTAAAGTGCTCGATGGCAAACGAGCGTTGTGGCGATAAAGGTTGCAAACCCAACAATGCCCTGCACGGCGACGCTGCCGGCATTTGGAATCACCGCAAACAGAAGCGCTGCTGCAACTAGGTAGGGATGCAGACGTAGGACCATGTCATGTGGAATGAGAGACTTCGTTCGAAACACAATGACAAAGGTGCCAAGAAATGTCGCCAGTGGGATGACCCACAAGAAGGGTGCTGAGGCAATATCGGTTGTGATATGTGTGGTGAAGGCGACCAACAGCGCTGATGGTACGAAAGCAAAGCCGATCCAAGATAGGCGCGCTGTGTTTGTGACGGCTCGGAGGGGAGCAGCCGCAGGGCTGCCGGCGTCAGCACCAGCCGATGCGGTGCCACGATTGCGCTTGCCGGCAATCATCAACACGCCACACACGATCAGCATCGCTGTCAGAATGCCAAACCCCCATGTCCAAACGGATGTTTGCGTGTCGAGACCGAGCATCGGTTCGATAACAAATGGATAGGCGAGCAAGGACGCGAGCGATCCAAGATTGGAGGCGCCGTAGAGAAAGTAGGGGTCGCTGGCATGGGGATGCCCAGAGCGAGCAAACCAAGCCTGTAGAAGCGGTGCATTTGCTGACACGGCAAAGAAGGGAAGTCCGACGCCGGCTGCCAACACAGCAACAAGCCACCAGTAGGTATTGCCGTCGGGCACATCGTGTGCCCACTCCGGCAGGCCGAATGGCAAAGCTAGAAAGGCGGTAGCGCAAAGCGCCAGGTGCACAACCGGTGCCCACTGCGACGGGACAAATCGATTGAGCGCGTGTGCGTAGCAGTACCCAGCCAGAAGCGCTGCCTGGAAAAAGCACATCGCAACAGCCCAGACCGAAGGCGAGCCGCCTAGATAGGGAAGCACCATCTTGGCAAACAGAGGCTGTACGGAAAATAAGAGTGAGGCAGAGAGCAGCAAGGTGGCTGCGAACACCAACAAGCTATGACGATCATCAACCAGCCCAACACTGCTAAGGTCTCGCCAATTGCGAGCTGTAAGAATCGACACGGTTCGCCCCACTCCACTATTTGTTGCAGAGCGGCATAGTAGCTGGCGGTGGTATACAGTTAATAAACGGGAGACGGTGTCTCAAAATATCTTGTCTTAACGTTGTACGAACGCGCTGTGCGATTTGATACAGTCGCCATCAGAACCGCTCTAGAACTTTGCCACCTTCGCTCTCAATCGTGAAAGCTGGCCCAGTTTCTCGAAGCGTCAGTTCGGTAACGCCCCGACCGCGGCTTCTACGCGAACCCCCTCGAACATCAAAAGAATACTCGAATGAAACATCGTAGAGTCCTGGTTGGTTTCCGGGTTCAACGCGAAACGTATCCTGGTCGATCTCATATTTTCTGTCCGGCCAGCGGCGATAGTAATTCTGCTTGTCGCGGATGACGTTTGAGATAGGAACCCTGCGCTTGCCGTAATGATCGACCTCGTAGGCATATAAATCGCGCATCTCCGCGGAGGTTAAGTCGTAGGAAACCAGATACCGGTCACTTATAAATTCGAACAGCCGATCGCGATCAAGAGGTTCTGGCTGATACTCCGTGGGACCTGGGTCGATGTCTGCGTATTTATCACGTCCGCGGTTGAGCATTGGTGTGATGCGTCGAATACTAACCCGCCTGTTTCGGCGCTCAGGGCCGTAGCTGTCCACTCTCAGAAATTGTTCGCCGTAGCCCTGTGTTGTGAGGTTCTCCGGTGGAATAGAAAACTCTTCGCTCAATATGATTGCGACGCTTTCCGCACGTCGATCTGATAGGCTCAGATTGTCTTCAGGTGATCCGACGGCGTCCGTATGCCCTTCGATAAGGAAGATTTCATCGGGACTGTCTCGCAGGATTCGCTTTAGGGCACGGGCGATATCTGACAGCTTATCGATTTCATCATCGTCGATATACCACGAGCCAAAATCGAAGTTGATCGTGTTGATGTCAACACGCCGCATGCGCGCGCGCAATGCATGATTGTAGCGGATTTCATCCAAGCTATAGGCTGCATCCACGTCATCGACCGGTGGGGCATCCAATGCCGTGTAGATGTCGTCATAGCGCGCGTATTGGGTATCGATGATGTAATTCGCTAGTGGAATTGAGATGATGGGTGCTGCGAGTTCAAGAAGAAATGGAAATCCTGCCGCTCGGCGGCGGTGGCCACGAACCGGGCGATTATCAAACAACACAACATTGCGTCCACGCGGGCCGCGCCGAATGCGCCGGAGTAGGCGGCCGTCGCGATCAAAGACCGAAATGATCTTGACGCCATTGCGCCGTGTCACAGTTGTAACGCGCCCTCCATCCCGTCGCAGAGCACTTCTCGCGCTTCGCGCCTGACGTCGAATGCGGTTGCTATCTCGACTGCGAATGATCGTCCTGCGGCCGCGGCGGACGATTGAGCGACCGTCTGGTTCTTGAACAATGCTGCCGCCACCTTCCGTGCGCCGGCGCCGGCGGTTTGCACGAACGCTATCTAACTCTTGATCCTGTGCACGCCGCGACGGTGCGGTCCGTCGTCGCCGTCGATCACGTCGGCGCTCGGCGCCAATACGTTGTTCTGCATCTCGGGTGCGCGTACGCCGTTGCTCCGGTGCCGTTGTGGTATCAGGTTGGCGTCGCCTCGCTTTGCGTTTGGCGGCGCGTCTTGCTTCTGCAGCAGCTTTTTGTTCTGCCGCTCTGGCGGCCTCGCGTTCGGCTTTACGCTGCGCTTGCTTTGCAGCTTTCCGCTCTTCGGCGGCTTTTTGTTTGGCAGCTCGTTTTGCTTCTGCAGCGGCTTT
>JAHZKN010000165.1 GCA_022600335.1 Alphaproteobacteria bacterium | reverse complement strand
GCGCCAAGATCCTTAATTCGCGTTTGCGAAGCTTCCTCTTTTTTCTCTGATGCTTGAAGGGCTTCATTGAGCGCTGCAATTTGCCGTCTCAAGGACAACAGTTGCTGATTGAGGAGGTCGACCTTTGCCAGTGCTTCATTGGAAACTTCTTTTTGCTTTTCGAGATCGCTACTCAGCGTAGACAGCCGGCTTGCGGCCGCTTTTGCTTTTTCGTCACCCGTTAGTGCAAAGCCGGAAAGCTTGGCGTTCTCCTCCTGTAGAGAAGACAGCGTTGCTCTAAGCTGGGTGAGTTCGTCTCCGGTTGATTTTGTTTTGCCTTTTTCCAGAGACAGCAAGCTTGTGAGTTCAGCAATTTGACGATTGAGACGTTTCAAGGCTGTGTCTTTGCCACTGGCTTCTTGTGCGGCAAAGTGTTGGGCCAACATGAAGATCGACATCAAGAAGGTGACGACAAGCACTAGCGCTGACAAGGCATCCACAAAGCCAGGCCAAAACTCTCCGTACTCCTGTCCGCGTCTGTTGCGCCCGCGCGCCATGTGAGGATCTTCCTTCGTAAACTTGTTTGCTTGTTGCGCTGGGCTTAGCGTTCTTGTTTGTCGATGCGGCTTGAAAGGTCGCTCAGGATGCTCTGCACCTTGCCTTGTTGCTCAGCTTGCTCGTCAACCCACTGGCGGACAACCTGCTGTTCAGCCCGCATTTGCTGCACGAGTTGATTGACGCCATCCGCAAGTTCACGCACGGGCTCCGCCCCGGCAGCACCGGCTTCACCGCCTTCGCCTCCAGGAACAACGGGACGTCCTGCAAGGCGGGCGGAGAGTTCTTCAACGGCGCGCTGCATCTCAAACACCGATGAAGCCAGATGGCGGCTTGCAACTTCCGTTTCCGGGCTTGATCCTGGCGTGATGTCGGTAATTCCCGACAGCCATTCTTCCAACTCGTTATAAAACCGGTTGTGGGCGTGGCTGGCCTGTAGCTCAAGAAACCCTAAGACGAGAGACCCAGCGAGCCCCAACAGAGATGACGAAAATGCGGTGCCCATACCGCTCAACGGTGCGGCAAGGCCGGTTTTCAATTCATCGAACACCGCAACGGTTTCACCCGATGATGTGTCGAGTGCGCCAATCGCATCGCCAACCGACTGAATGGTTGCAAGCAAACCCCAGAAGGTTCCAAGCAGTCCGAGGAAGACCAGAAGGCCGACCATGTAGCGGCCAGTGTCGCGAGCTTCATCAAGGCGTGAGCCAATCGAGTCCATAATCGAGCGCATAGAACCGGTCGACAGCGACAGCGAACCGGTACGGTCGCGCAGCATGCTTGCCATGGGTGCCAGCAACACAGGCTGATGCGAGATCGCGAGGCCAGGATCAGAAATGCGGAAGGCATTGACCCAGCGAATTTCACGATAGAGACGGATCACCTGGCGGAAGGCATAAATGACGCCGAGAAACAACACGCCAACGATCAGCGCGTTCAAGCCGGGGTTGGTCATGAAAGAGGTGAACAATTGGCGATGAAGAATGGAGACCAAAAAGGCAACTAGGGTCAGGAAGATCAACATCCTGACCAAAAATACGCCTGGCGGTGTGAGCGTCCGATGGGACGTCGCCATGTCGCCAAAATCGTTTTGTCGTTTTCGTGCCATAGATGATCTCCGCCAGAGCACAATCAGGTTTCGCGACCATAACCGAACCGTATGCCCGCGCAAACCGGCAACATCATGCACTTGACGCACCAAAATAAGGCGTTTGCCATCAAATACTGCGAATTTGGTTGCGTGCCACGCCTGCGGTCGCCTTAGCGTTAAGGAAACCCACGTCGTTCAACTGGAGGCTTTAACGCTTGGGCTTGTCTACAAGCCGCATGATCTCGTTCTTGAGCGCTGGGCCGAGATCGTGGTGCTGCAGTGCGTAGGCAACGTTAGCGGAAAGAAAACCAAGCTTTGAGCCGCAATCATAAATGTCACCGTCAAAGCGCACGGCGTGGAACGGTTGGTCCTGCATGAGCTGCACCATGGAATCCGTCAGTTGAACTTCGCCACCGGCACCGGGCTCTTGCTCAGCAAGGAGTCCAAAGATCTCAGGGTTCAAGATATAGCGACCCGTGATGTGTAGATTTGAAGGAGCGGTGCCTTGCAACGGCTTTTCAATCATTGCTGTGACCGGGGTCACTTCGGCGCTGCTATCCTCAACTCCAACAATCCCGTAGAGATGCGTTTGATCCTCGGGCACCGGAGAGACGGCGATCATGTTGCCGCCAATTTTTTCATGCGCGGCCATCATTGTTGCGAGGCACGGGACCTTGCTGTGGTGAAGCATATCGGGCAGTAGAAGTGCAAACGGTTCATCACCGACAATGTCGCGTGCGCACCAAACCGCATGGCCAAGGCCAAGCGGCAGTTGCTGGCGGGTGAAACTGGTGTTACCCGCTTCCGGCTGGTCACTAGCGAGCGCAACACGTTCTTTGTCTTTACCGCGTTCTGCCAGTGTGCGTTCGAGTTCAAATTGGTAATCGAAGTGATCTTCG
>JAHZKN010000164.1 GCA_022600335.1 Alphaproteobacteria bacterium | reverse complement strand
GCCTTGCTCAAGAAGGTCGACGAGTTGGAGCTGTCAGTCCGTTCTGCGAATTGTTTGAAGAACGACAACATTGTTTACATTGGCGACCTGATTCAGAAGACGGAATCGGAAATGCTGCGCACACCGAACTTTGGTCGCAAATCATTGAACGAGATCAAAGAGGTGCTGGCCGGTATGGGACTGCATCTCGGCATGGAAGTTCCCAATTGGCCCCCAGACAATATTGAAGAGTTAGCGAAGCGGTTTGAGGACCAATACTAAGGTCCCGCTGTTCTTGGTTGGGTGATCTTGAAAGCACTTGCAAAGGTGCAGGAAAAGCGGCGCCACAGAACGTCGCCAACAACAACGTAAGGGTTAGAACAATGATGCATAGAAAAAGAGGGCGACGCTTTAGTCGCGATAGCGGGCACCGCCAGGCCATGTTCTCGAATATGGCTGCAGCACTGATCCGTCATGAACAGATCGTCACAACATTGCCAAAAGCAAAAGACTTGCGGCGCGTGATCGATAAGTACATCACGATGGCCAAGAAGGGTGACCTGCACTCTCGCCGTCTCGCCGCCGCACGGTTGCGGGACGATGCCATGGTCAAGAAGCTGTTCGATACATTGGCAGAGCGGTATAAGGATCGCAACGGTGGTTATACGCGCGTACTGAAAGCTGGTTTTCGTTATGGCGATAGCGCACCGCGCGCTGTCATCGAACTGGTGGACCGCGATGAAAGCGCCAAGGGTGCAGAAGACAAGGCACGTCATGCTGAACAGCTGGCGCAACAAGAGCAGGAAACGACGGCACCACCTCCAGGTATGGCCTAGACACTTGCATTGAACGGGCCGTTCGCACTGCACCAGACACAATGGAAACCCTTGCGGCTACGTCTGCAGGGGTTTTGTTTTTGCGGTTCATGATCATGCCTTATAAAGGCTCCACGCTTTATGGTTGCGTAGTGCAGTCGACATTCAACGACACACAGATTGACAGGCCAAGGAGACCAACAGATATGACTTTCGCGATGGCATACCTACGCACGCGGGCTGGTGCGCTGTGCTGTATCATGCTGGCAATCGGTGCGTTGGCTGTTCCACTTGCAACGCGAGATGCTGATGCTCAAAAACGCGAAGTTCCGTTGTCACGGGAGGCTGTCCGCCATTCCTTTGCGCCGATAGTCAAAACCGCAGCGCCTGCTGTTGTGAATGTTTACGTTCGCAAACGCGTGCGTGCGTTTCGTTCACCGTTTGCCAACGATCCATTCTTTCGTCGTTTCTTTGGCGACCAGTTTGGCAAGCCCTCAGAACGGTTTCAGAATTCTCTTGGTTCTGGCGTGATCGTCAGCCCAGAAGGTATTGTTGTTACAAACACCCATGTTGTCAAAAGTAGTGGTGAGACGGAAATTCGCGTGGCTCTCTCCGATCAGCGTGAATTTGACGCCCAGATCGTCTCTCAGGATGAAAAGACTGACATCGCGATACTGAAAATCAAAAGCAATGGCGAAGTCTTTCCCAGTTTACGTCTTGGAAATTCCGATGATCTTGAAGTTGGAGATCTTGTGTTGGCCATTGGCAATCCGTTCGGCGTTGGGCAGACCGTGACCAGCGGCATTATATCGGCGCTCGCACGCAGTGAGGTAGGCCGCTCTGACCAGCAAATTTTCATTCAAACGGACGCTGCAATTAATCCGGGAAATTCGGGCGGCGCACTGGTCGATCTTTCTGGAGACTTGGTGGGGATCAACACTTTGATTTTTTCAAAGACAGGTGGCTCGCATGGCATCGGTTTCGCCATTCCAACCAACCTGGTGCGGCTCTACGTGGAAAGCGCACTAACAGGAAAAACAGTAGAGCGACCCTGGCTTGGTGCCAAACTCGAAACGGTCACGCGAGATGTCGCTGAAGCTTTGGGATTGCAGCGCATCTCAGGTGCCTACGTTGTGCGATTATATGAAGACGGGCCTGCCGCCGCAGCCGGTTTTGAACTCGGCGACGTCATTACGCGTGTTGGCGGATTTGAGGTGCGTGATGAACGCAGCGTTCTTTATCGCCTGACGACAATAGGTGTCGGGCGACGGGCTAAAATCGAAGTGTTGCGCAGCGGCAAGCCGGTCGTCGTGACGCTACCGCTGAGGAAAGCACCTGGACCGTCGACCTCAGACATTGAAGAGTTGCGCGGTGATCACCCGCTTGATGGTCTGACGGTTGCGAATATTGTAGGTGGTTTGACAGAGGAGTTAGATCTCGAAGATGAGCGCGGTGTTGTTGTTCTCGAGGTTCAGCCAAACTCGGTAGCGTCGCGCTACAGGTTTCGCAAAGGGGATGTGATCTTTGAGGTAGGCAGACGCAAAATCTCAGGCCTGTCAGACTTGCGCCGATCATTGAACAAGCGTCTCAGCTATTGGAACATAGGCGTTAATCGTCGCGGCCGCATCCTGCGTCTGAGGGTCTCCGGGGATCGGCGGCAACCGCGACCTTATCGTCGCTAACGCACGACATCTGTTGAATGAAGCTTTCCGATGCCTGACACGGGCGTTCGATGCATGGTATGGCGAAGTGTGTCAAAGCCCACCTAGAATGTGCCGAGTGCTGACGCGCGTGAATTGGTTTTTGCCTGATGAGCAATTTGTTTGAAGCCGCAAACTTAGACAGCGCTGCACCGCGCCCGATGGCGGACAGACTGCGGCCAAAGCAGTTATCTGAAGTCGTTGGTCAGGATCATCTTGTCGGCGTGCAAGGCGCGCTAACACGCATGCTGCAGGCCGGCCGTGTGCCAAGCATTATTTTGTGGGGTCCGCCTGGCTGTGGCAAGACAACCATCGCGCGCTTGCTCGCAGATGAAACAGCATTGGAGTTTGAACAGCTCTCAGCCATTTTCTCTGGTGTCCAAGATCTCAGGAAAGCCTTTGAGCGCGCGAAAGCGCGTCGCGAGCAAGGTCAAGGCACCTTGCTGTTCATAGATGAAATTCATCGCTTCAATCGCTCGCAGCAAGACAGCTTCTTGCCGCATATGGAAGACGGCACGATCACGCTTGTTGGGGCGACAACAGAAAACCCATCATTCGAACTCAATGCCGCTGTTCTATCGCGCGGCCAAGTGCTCATGCTCAATCGCCTCGAGGATGACGGTCTGGAGTTATTATTGACGCGCGCAGAGGAAGAGCAGGGCAGAAAATTGCCGCTCGACGAGGACGCGCGTACAGCGCTTAAGTCGATGGCGGATGGCGATGGCCGCGCGATTATAAATCTTGCAGAAGACGTGTTTGCTGCGACCCCTGATGGCATGAAGCCTTTGGACCGCGCAGCCCTTACTCTTCTGGTTCAACGTCGGGCACCGCTTTATGACAAAGGCCAGGACGGTCATTACAACCTGATATCGGCGCTACATAAGTCCGTGCGCGGTTCTGATCCTGATGCGGCGCTCTACTGGTTGTGTCGCATGCTTGATGGTGGCGAGGATCGCCTGTTCATCGCCCGGCGTTTGGTGCGCATGGCCGTTGAAGACATTGGCCTTGCTGATCCCAATGCTCTGATCCAAGCCATCGCCGCCAAAGACAGTTTTGAGTTTCTTGGGTCTCCGGAAGGTGAATTGGCTCTGGCGCAAGCGACCATCTATTTGGCAACCGCGCCAAAATCAAACGCCGGCTATGTGGCCTACAAATCTGCCAACAGGGCCGCTAAGACGTTGGGCAGCCTGTCACCGCCAAAGATTATAT
>JAHZKN010000163.1 GCA_022600335.1 Alphaproteobacteria bacterium | reverse complement strand
GACCGCATCGCGAAACGCGTACAGCAAGCGGTTGATCTCAGATTTTCGACTTCCAGGCAGCACCACTAATACCGGAGCATTTCGATCTAGGCGCAGGGACAGCTCCAAGGGAGCCGGATCAAGCGCATCCAGCCACTCTTTGCGTTCGATCAAAGGATGGCCAACGTAGGTGCACTCAGGTCCGCCAAGACGCTGATGCACCTCTGGCTCAAACGGCAGGAGTGCCAACACATGATCGACGTAACGGCGCATTCTTTTCGCTCGACCAGAGCGCCACGCCCATACACTTGGACTAACATAGTCAATGATCGGGATATTCGGTTGTCGGCGGCGAATGCGCTTGGCAATAGGGTGCGTAAATTCTGGGCTGTCTATAATCACAACAGCATCGGGCTCGGCAGCAAGTGCAGCGTTCACTGTTGCGTAAACGCGGCGAACAATGCGTGGTAGACGTGGCAGAATAGAAAGCGGCCCCATAACAGCAACCTCATCAAGCGGAAACTGCGAAACTAATCCGGCCTGAAGCATGTGTTCACCGCCAACGCCAAGGTAGCGGACCTTGCCGTGAGTCATAGTGTTGATTTCAGCCATCATGCGCCCGCCAAGCGCGTCACCTGAATGCTCACCGGCGATAACAAACAGCTTGAGCTCTCTCTGTCCCTGAGAGCCAGATGCATCGTGTCTATGGCGCGGGCTTAAGCTTTGACTCTTAACGGTCATTACGAATCTCTGTGCGCAACGGTCAGGGCCCCGATAAAGACCTTATTGTTGTTGGCGTTGACAATAGCTGTTGACCATTCCTGCCGTGACAGGCCGTCAGATGCAACAATCAAACCCGCAAGACCAGCATCCAGAACCGCTGAAACCAGGCGGGTGCCATAAGGTTCAGCGCTACCAAATATAGCCATGCCAACCCGATCTCGCACAATACGGCCACCCCATTGGCGCAGTCCTTTCACCCGCTCCATAAAGGCCTCAAGACCCTCGCCTACCTCTATCGACAAAACATGATTTCTCGCAACCGCCACAGCGCCACCAATCTCATAAGGTGCAATAGCTTCGAGAACCCCAACCGCTTGTCTCAAATCAGACTCGTTGCGACGTGACATTTTTACTGTGCCAAGTTGAACAAAAGAGATGTCGCCTGAAAAGTTGTCTTTGGCATTTTCAGAACCCGAGGTTTCTTCACAGCCCTCGATAAACAACTCAGATTCATTTGCCGCAACAATCAAATCTTCTCGACGCGCTGCAATCGTTGCGTTCTGAAGAACGGCAATGCCCGCCAGCCCTGCGCGGCTTGCCAGGGTTGCGGTGTCGGGGCCGATTGTTGGCAAATCGACACGCAATTCTTGACCTGGCTTTGGCCGCTTGATCAAAACCCCGCGCTGAGACTTTGCAAATTTCGTCACCCGCATGTGCGCAACGCGGTGTAGCATTTTGTCGGTACCCTCCGCCCCTTCAATCGCTTCGATGACGCCGTCGTTCACAACTATCCCTTGCCCAACATCAAACATTCCAAGGCGACGAACAATATCAAAACCTATCGCAATATCTTTATGATCGGTTTCTGAGGCGGTGTGTGCGCCGAAGGGACCGCTGCCGATCAGAAGGCTTGGCGCAACGTCTGGCACGCCGCGAATTTTAAAGCCATGCGATTCAAAAAAACTGATCACCTTACGCAGCGTGCTATCATCGCCACCGGCAGCAACAATCTGGAAGATTTTCGGCAGGCTGCGAAAAAAACCAAGGTCCGGTTTTACGGCCCGAATATCCGGACGTGTCACGCTGCCAACAATAATCAAGTCTGAGATGTCTTTGGCTCTAAAGCTCGACACCATCTTGCCAATGGCACCCCAGTTGACGCGCGATACTGAAAACTGGGAAAAATCTGCGTCCGCCTCGCCGTCGATCGCGACCACATGCACGTCGAAACCAGACGCCGTGGCTTGCTCTGCCACTTCGCGTGGCAAGTTGCCGCCGCCGGCTAATATCCCAAGACGCCGAACCCCAGTGCTCATAAAAATGACCGATCATGACCCCAGAAAACCAAGCTTATAATCTAGATCAAACGCTGTGAAATCGGAATGAAATTCGTTCAGATATACTGTGCCAGCGCAATTTGCATGCCGTTCTTAGTCGAGAAAACCACAGTACGATATTTGGGCCGCAGACCTGCAACGCACGACAACCGCGCGGGGGCTACAGATGGTGTGGCGAAGAGCACGTCATCGTGCTCGGATATGCTCACGCACGTTGGTTTTTGGCCAAAAAGCTAAGCGATGTTGCACCACAGTCGACAAAGACTAGCCTAGGCCGAGCCCGGCTCTCCCGGCGTGCACAGCGATCGCTTGCCGCCCTCTTTTATAAAGGCCAGAATTTCTGGGATGATGGCATGTTCTTGGAATTCACTTGCAACATCCTCGACCCGCTCCATGAGCGTGCCTTCGTCAGCAAACAACAAGCGATAGGCGCGTCGCAAATCATGAATCTCAGACCGTGAAAATCCGCGCCGTTGCAAGCCGATAATGTTCAAGCCTGACAGTCGTGCACGGTTGCCGAGCGCCATCCCATAAGGAATGAGGTCCTGCTCAAGCCCGGACATGCCGCCAACAAATGAGTGGGCTCCAACACGAGCAAACTGAATGACCGCCGCGCCACCACCGATAATTGCGAAGTCGCCGACCTCACAATGTCCTGCAAGCATGACATTGTTGGAGAACACGACACTATTGCCAACTTGGCAATCATGCCCCACGTGGGAATTAGCAAGAAACGCGCAACCGTCGCCAATCGTTGTTTTCATGCCTCCACCCTCAGTGCCCGGGTTGAGCGTCACGCCTTCGCGTATCACACATTCAGCACCAACACTCAGCGTCGACGGCTCGCCGGCATACTTCAAATCTTGCGGTTGATGACCAACCGAAGCGAACGGAAATATGCGTGTCTTGGCACCAATTGTTGTGCGGCCAGCAACAACAGCGTGTGAAATCAGCTCAACGCCGTCGCCAAGGCTGACGTTCTCTCCGACCATGCAATAGGGGCCAACCTTGACGTCATCGCCAAGTGTTGCCCCAT
>JAHZKN010000162.1 GCA_022600335.1 Alphaproteobacteria bacterium | reverse complement strand
TGCCGAGCTTCTGGTTGATGGGCGCGGATTCGAAGTGGCGGGACATGAGGCCGGGTTCTTCCTTGGTGCCACACTGTTTGATCAGGTGGCTCCCGAGATGAAAATTTACCGGGAAGAAATTTTTGGCCCTGTTTTGTCCTGTGTGCGCACAAATGACTTTGAAGAGGCACTAGCTCTTGTTAACGCACACGAATTCGCAAACGGTGTGAGCTGCTACACGTCAGACGGAAATGTTGCCCGTGAATTTGGACGCCGTGTTCAAGTCGGCATGGTTGGTGTCAACGTGCCTATTCCGGTACCCATGGCATGGCATGGATTTGGCGGCTGGAAAAAGAGTTTGTTTGGCGACATGCATGCCTATGGCGAGGAGGGCGTGCGCTTTTACACCAAGCAAAAATCAATCATGCAACGTTGGCCGGATTCAATCACAAAAGGCGCGGAATTCGCCATGCCAGTTTCAAAGTAAACTCATCCTATACGCACGCTGTCATAGCGATCTTATTCGGTCCTGCTGCACATGGCTTCATGGCTGATATCGATATGACAGTGAGTGTATGATCTGGCGAACTAATGACCAAATAAAAAAGGACCTGAAAAAATGACAGCAGAACTTTACTGGCTTGCTCTGACCGCCGTTGTAACGATGTTCATGGGCTTTCCTTACGTCCTTGAACGCATTGCGCGGATTGGTGGTGTTGGTGCCGCCAACTATACGAAAGACGGGACCGCCGGCTTTGATCAACCGTCCGAGGCACCATCAAAGTGGGCAGCGCGTGCCTATAAAGCGCACCGCAACGCCCTCGAAAGTCTTCCAATTGTTGGAATCCTTGTTTTGATTGCATACGCCGCCGGCGTGCAAAACCCGAACGTGTTGCTTGGTATCCAAATATACTTCTTTGCACGACTTGCGCATTATCTTGTCTACGTGATGGGCGTGCCGCTCATCAGGCCTATCATCTTCTTTATCGCGTGGGGTGGAATGGCCCTGATCGCCTATACGATTCTGACCTGATCTAGTGATTACCCAACAAACAGGGGCCATGCTGATTAGCGTGGCCCCGTAAAATGTGAATGTCCGCTTCGGGTCACTAACGGACCAGCGCGTGCTTACGTAATTGTTTCTGCTTAACAACCGAAAGCGGGCATTGCTCAGACTTCCCCTATTGGATCGCCCACAAAAAAAGGGCCGCATAAAGCGACCCTTTTTCAATTCAAATTGTGCCTAGGAGAACTAGGCAGCCTTCCTGTCGAAGGCCGGCTGCTTCTTATCCTCCCTGGAGGCTTCAGCGGATTTCAGCGCTATGCCGATATACCGAACACGTCCTGCAACTTTGGCTTTCTGAACACCAAGTTCACCAAACTGGCGACCGAAGGTTGGCAGAGCCATTGGCTCTTTGCCGCGTTCTTCACACCACGCGCAATACTCTTCGTACAGCGCTGTTGCGGTCATGCTTGACCCATCTTGTGTTTCTACGCTCTCGCGATAGAAACGTTCAACGTCCGTCTCAGGTGCTACAAACCGTTGCGCAACCTTAGGCTTCGACTTGTTGTCGTTCGCCCCGGCACGTAGTGCCTTGGCACCTGGTGCCTTAGCACGCGGTGCTTCGATGCGCGGCTTTGAAGGTTCGACAGAACTTGCAGCAACCGCGGCCACTTCGGCCTCGGGCACCGCAGGCGTGTCAACTTCTGCAGCAATGTCAACATCATCGTTGACCGGTTCGCTTACGACAACGCTTGGTGCCTTAGGTGCACTTGGTGTCGTATCGACACTTGGTGCGTCTGTAGCAGCATGCGTCGTACGCAGCACACTTGGGATTGGCGCTTGCTCACCCACCATCACCGTTTCATTGGTTGCTTTCACCCAGCGTGAGCGGGACGGAGCGCGATGGTCATAGAGGCGCCATTGGCTAAAGGCGATGTACAGACCAAGCCCAGAGCCGACTTCGAGCAGCAAAGCGATGAACACTGTCAACGCCGTCTGCACGTCTTCGACTTCAAGGCCAGGAATTGCATGCCCGCCAAGCTTGGCTAACACAGCCGCTTGCGGATCTGCTTCTGACATCACAGAGCCACCTTTGGACTGGCCCAGCTTTTCATTCAGGCCAGCAATTTTAGCTTCCAGAGTCGCGGCCTGATCCGCAGCTGCAAGCTCTGCCGACAACGCATGGAACGATTGACAGAAACTGCGGCCTTTGGGGCCCGTAACTTTGGAGCAGCCTTTTGTATAGCGCCACGCAGATTGTGTTTTGGCAGCGTCTATATCAGCCTGAACCGACAACATCGGACGATGTTGCGGGATCCAACCGGCCTGTTCCTGCGCACGCGCAAGATCAGATCTCAGATCCTTGTAGGTTGAAGCAGCCGCCTGGCGTTTTCCTGCAACGTCCAGACGATTCAAGGCGGCATGGCCAAGAGCTGAAGTCAGGGAGTACGAAACCACAACAATACCAACCACTGCTGATGCAATGGCTTGGCTCCACATCCGACTTCGAATGGCCGCAAACAGGAAGAACGGTATCAGTGCTTTCAAACAGTCAGCTGCGGCACTGGCCGAGCCGTAAATCATACCGTCGAACTCTGTTCTTCCTAAACTAAAACCAAAACGCCAGTTCATGGCGGCAGAAACGGCGAGTAATACGCCAGCCGCCAAGATCCCTAGTACACCTAGAGCATGTCTCATTGCCCTCTCCTTTGCGGATGGACCGGCACTGAAATACGCGAAACGACCGGCCTAAAGCGGTCTTGTGGTCGGGCCCAGGGGTTGATTTGGAGATACGGCCAGATCCAGCCAGCTCAAATCTGGACTGCGCGCTATAGATGCCGATTGACAACACCTGTCTTGAGCATCTGAAACCCCCCAAAGGCTTCAGCAGACAAATATCACAGTCCGCACCACAGCATCGCGTGAGCTGGTTCCTGCTCTCAAAAGCCATTATGCACTGCAGAAATCGCCGCTTGATTTCACTTGTGTAAAAGTTTTGCTTTTGACAGCGGGACGAGAATTCACAAACGCTACACACGCCCCCATGTCGGGGAGGCTAGGCGATTCGTAACCTTTTGTTAAGATTTTCAGAGGGCTATGGTCTGAGGCTGCAACGGTGTTCAGTTTCACAAACGAAAATGGTCCCGACCACGGCCAAATTTCTCAACATTCCATACCGTTTTATCAACACGCCATCCCCAGAGCGTTGTGCACATCTGTGCTTTGCAATAGCGAAGCGAAAAACAGTTTTGCCCCACCGACGCGTGATGCCAATTTCACACGCAGCTGCATCGCATCCGACACATGTCTGCTTGTTATGCATAAAAATTCACGAATTGCGGTGTTGGCACACTCTTGAGTTGCACGCACACGCAATTTGGTTAAAAATCATATTGTTGCAGGATCGAGATGGGCCTGAATGCAGCCCGGTTGAGTCTCAAAGATCCGCTCGAAACTACAGAACTTGCACTGAGAGGTCCTGCGCGCGGTAGGGCGCATTGGTGCAAGAGAGGTAAGGGAGTGGACGCCATGCGTGGTTTCATTGGACTGTGCTTACTGATCACGGGGCTCGCAATTGGTGCCCATTCGCATTATCCGGGGCCTGCACATCGTGAGGCGTCGCTCGCTGAGCTAACCCAGATCGTTACAGGTGCAATCCCAACCAAACCGTCTCTTCCTGATCTTAGTCGGCAAGCCAACGCCGCTGAACGGCCGGACTCGACGGCGCAACGCGCGGACTTAGCAAAGTCAATTCAACGTCGCGGCTGGTTTGCAAATTCGCAAGCTCTCACCGCGCATCTAAAGGCGGCAGAACGCAAGCGACTAGCAAAAGCAGAGGCCGCACGCCAACTGGCCGCGCAACGTGCAGCCCGTGCCATACCAACGAAGCCTGTCCTCGTTCAAAAACCAACGCGTGTTGCAGCGTTGAAAGCACCACCAAAACCCGTTCCAGCCGTTAAGCCGACCGTAGCTGTCAAGCCAGCGCAACAAGCACTGATCACAGGCTGGAAAACAGCCGTCGTAAGGGTCGATGCCGCCCAGGCGAAATCCGGCAACCGCATCACATCCTTAAAGCCTAGGACAAACTCCGAGCGCTGGAAGTTGGTCAAAACCTTGCAGTCCGAACTCAAACGCGTCGGCTGTTATTGGGGCAAAGTCGATGGTATTTGGGGCAAAGGTTCCAAATATGCCATGTCTGACTTTATGCGCAACGTGAACGCTGCACTGCCAACACGCGACCCCGACTACATCCTGTTGCAGTTGGTCGCCTCGCATACAACAAAAATTTGCGGCCGCGACCGCGGTACAATTGTTGCAACCAACACGCGACCAAACGAACAACAATACCGCGAGCGCAAATGGGAAAGTGCAAGCCCAACCTACCGCATCGTTGCAGCTGCGCGACCTGATGTCCGCCCAGCGGGCGTGAGACGGGCACCCCTGCCTGGCCGGATGACGATTGGTGCACTCAATCGTGACGCGCAGCCACAGCTCGTTGCGCCACCGGCTGATGTCACGCGCTACCGACGGGCTGCCACTCCACGCGATCTCAGACCGGCCCCAACCCGGCTTCAAATTTCAGCACTCAATGAAACCGGTTCAGTGTCTGGCAGTGACGTGCAAAACGGTACACAACAAGACAGCAGGCATGCCACCCGCGACGACGGCGCGGCAGCAGCACCTCAAGCGGATCCCTTTGTGGCAGCCGAGCGCAGCGCTGCCAAAGCTCGACGTGCAAAGGCTCTACGTAAGGCGAGCAAACGCGCCAAAACCCGCAAACGCCGCTACCGCCGCTACAACCGACGCCGCTCCATTCAGACGTTTTTTATGCACCCTCTTGGACGACGTTAGCTGGCTGTGGTCATCACAGCGGTCAAAATCCGACCTCAACCAGCATGTGAGGTCGGTGCGTCTGTTTCCGACAACAGCCACGACAAATAGGCCTTGCTCCCTGCTGTGACCGGCAGTACCACGGCCGCAGGAACGTCATAGGGGTGATTGGATTCAATCTCCGCAATGATCTTGTCGACGCGGCTCTGTTGCGACTTAATGATCAAAACGACCTCATTGTCGCTGGTGACTTTGCCGTCCCACCGATACACGGACACCATACCGGGAATAATA
>JAHZKN010000161.1 GCA_022600335.1 Alphaproteobacteria bacterium | reverse complement strand
GGCTAACTGCAGAAGCGGTGGAAGCTTGGGCGGCGAGGGCACCAGCAACAACGGCGGTTGTCAGGGCGGTGCGAAGGACTGTGTTCAAGGTGGTCATGGCTCTCTCCAAGGGGTCTGTGTTTGTCGATGAACACACCCTACGAAGAGGCCCGGTTTGGCGCTGTCCCGCACGGAACGGCGGGCGAGAAATGTTTTAAGGTGTTGATATCTATAGAAATTATATCTCGCGTCGCACGTCAGTCATCAGGCCAAACGCGGCCGGTTTGGTTAACTGCGGACCGGAGTTGGCCGTTTGCCAAGGTTAGGAGGTTGAGATTGGCACGGTGTGGCAGGATCTGCGGCCCAAAACGGCAGGCTTCCTCTGCCGCCACCGTGCTCTGGCGGCTCACGGGACGCAAAAACAAGATCCGCAGGCACGCTTAGAGCCATTACGCCGGAAAAGGGTTTCAACTCTGCAAACGCCGTGGGTTCGAGGGAGCTGGTGGTTTGACTTACGCCTGAATGGCCCTAGCTGCGCCCATAAATATCTTCAAAGCGCACAATGTCGTCTTCACCGAGGTAATCGCCGCTCTGCACTTCGATCAGCACCAAGCGCATGACACCAGGATTTTCTAGGCGATGTTTGTGGCCGCACGGAATGTAGGTTGATTGGTCGGTGGCCAACACCATCTCGTTGTCGCCATTGACGATCTTTGCAGTGCCACGCACCACCACCCAATGCTCAGAACGATGATGATGCATTTGCAGACTGAGCCGTCCACCAGGCTTAACCTCAACCCGTTTGATCTTAAAGCGGTCGCCCTCCTCAAGCACGGTATAGGTGCCCCAGGGACGATGCACCGTTCGGTGCAACTTATGAATGTCGCGTCCGCTGCCCTTTAGTTTTTCAAACAGCGTTTTCACGTCCTGCACTTCATCACGCGCTGCGACCAACAACGCGTCTGGCGTATCGACAACGACCAAATTATCGATACCAACAGTGCCGATGAGACGATTGTCCGAACTCACATAGCTGTTGTGTGTATTGACAGTGACCACATCACCCAAAGTGTGGTTCCCATCGTTGTCTGCTTTGGCAAGCTCTGCCATTGCTTTCCACGAGCCAACATCACTCCAACCCATGTCCGTCGCGACAACCGCGCTGTGACTGATTTTTTCCATCACGGCATAGTCGATGGAGATGTTTTCTGCTGCAGCGAAGTGCTTGCGGTCAAGTTCCAAATAAGAGTAGTCCTGCGCCTTGCCTTTGCGTGCTTTTTTCAGGCTTTCCTTTACGGGTTTAAGAACATCAGGGCAGTGGGTTTTCATAGCCGCAATCATGACGTCGGCACGAAAACAGAACATTCCGGCGTTCCAGAGATAACGGTCGTTGGCGACAAATTTTTGTGCCGTTTTAAGATTTGGCTTTTCGACAAAGCGCACGACACGGTTACCATCAGCTTCGATGTAACCAAAGCCGGTTTCAGGATGGGTCGGCGCGACACCAAATGTTACGATGCGTTTGTCTTGCGCCAGCGCCACGGCGCGTTGCACGGCGTCAAGAAACTTTTCCGTATGGTCGACGCGGTGATCAGCTGGGAATACACACAGCACAGTTTTAGAGCCGTGCTTCTCAGACGCATAAAGCGCTGCTGCAGCAATGGCTGGGGCTGTGTTGCGAGCCTCTGGTTCGAGCAAGAAGCTGCGCCGGCCAGGTGGTCGATCCAGCTCGCCATATTCGTCGCGGGTCAGGAAGAGCAAGTCCCGATTGGTGACCGTAACGGTTTCAGCTGCGCCGGGGATCGCCTCTGCGCGACTTAATGCATGCTGAAGCAGTGATAGGCCATCATCAAGCTTTAGGAATGGCTTTGGATGCGCTTCGCGCGAAACTGGCCATAGCCTCGAACCGGCACCACCACTTAAGATTACCGAGACTACTTTCAAACATCTTCTCCTCAAGGTCGTTTCTGTTATGGAGTAGTAATCGGAGCGATGCCAGCATCAATCTCTGTGAGGGATCATTTTCAACGCAGCGCCGGTAGAGCGGAGTGCATGAACCAGAGGCCAAACTCGGCTGCTGATATCTATGAGTTCATGCAAAAATTGTCTCAGGTCCAGGCATGGTTAATTCTCAATAGGCCATGCGCAGCTACATGTGGTGGCTAATCATTGCCGGTGAAAAACGGCATGGTCGCTTCACCGTCAGCATTGATCCCTTCGCGTTTTAGAACTTTCCACCCAGTGCGGCCCAAAATTTTGATGTCTAACCACAGGCTGCGGTTGTCGACGTACCACACGTCCAGGGCAAACTTGTCCTGCCAACTCAGTGCGTTGCGTCCGTTGATCTGGGCCCAACCTGTAATGCCGGGGCGCACCTCATGGCGACGTGCCTGCTCAGGCGAATAAAGCGGCAGGTACTGCACCAGAAGCGGGCGTGGCCCGACCAAACTCATGTCGCCCTTCAGTACATTCCAAAGCTCCGGAATTTCATCGAGACTGGTGGAGCGCAAAAAGGCACCGAACGGTGGAATGCGGTCTGCGTCCGACGCGGTGTCCTGGCTCGGCTCCCGCATACTGCGGAATTTTACAATTTTGAAAATGCGATTGTTGCGACCAACACGATCTTGTCGAAAAAAAATGGGTGCTCCAAGCCGGGCGTAGATCATTACTGCAAGCACAACAAGCAGCGGAGCAGCAATGACGAGAAACGCAAGAGAAATGAAAATGTCAAACAAGCGTTTCAAAATACACGAACCTGGTTGCTTGAAGAGTGGCTGAGGCATCCAATACGACTTTTGCGATTGTGTGCTCAAGCGCAAGATAAATCTTCGCGATCGTCAATTTTTTGACCATGCTCCTGTCAGAGTTCGTGAGTAGACACTGTGTTCGCGCAGCGGAGCCGTTAGCTATGGGTTGGGGCGGGGACGGCCTAGCAGGGCTCGACAGAGGTCGGTTAAAACCAGTTCTTGTTCATTTCCTCTAAGAACTTATCGGTTATTTCGAAACCAGATCGGTCGCCTATAACACTGTCAATGCCACAGTTGGGGCAAAGCGCCGTCTGTCTCTCAACCGGTTCATCTTCATCTGTCCACTCTTTAATTGTTTCTGGCTTGAATGTCTGTTTACAATAGAAACAGCCACATACGTTGCTAGCAATGATGTCGTTTCGATGATGGATCGATTTGCTGTGTGCGACATGTAGCCAATGATCTTCAGGAAGATCGAAGACATTTCCCATCGCCTACTCCAGAAAAAAAGCAATATATATAATGCGGCACAGTTCTTCTTGGTCAGCAACCGGTCATTCAATTTGGACCCGTCCGAGTTGACTCGGCAAAAAAACAGACTTGCCGACATGGTCGCACGTCAATACAGACGCGTTAATTCTTGAAAGTGCGAAACGAAAATGCGTCGGTGAATTTTTGAAGAAGAGTGATGGTGCCGCTTGCGTGACTTGAACACGCGACCCCATCATTACGAATGATGTGCTCTACCAACTGAGCTAAAGCGGCTTTGAAGTTTTTAGAACAACAAACGTCTTTACAAGTCAACAACATACGATGTCGGATGTCTGTTCGCGTCGGAATTTCCGTCTGTTGAACGTATGTTGAACAAAAGGAGATAATGGAATTAGTATCCCACGATTGTCCCACGATTTTGTGCCTCTTTGTTCGCAGTGTGTTCCTACAACTGCAGGTCAAGACCATGTTCACCCTTCAGGCGTATGCTCGGGAGTTTCTTCCGTTGATCTGTCCAGACGATATTTTGAAACATCCAGCCGCAAGTCGTGTATCCATTTCACTATTTGGCGCATCTCGCAAGACGTGTAAGCAAACTTTGGGAAGCCACGCTCGTTTGCGTAGCGGTTTG
>JAHZKN010000160.1 GCA_022600335.1 Alphaproteobacteria bacterium | reverse complement strand
TTTTATCTGTGCAGGCATGTGTTACGGCTGCAGGCTAACCTTGGGCCTCATCAATCGCAAAACTGGGGCCTGACTATACGGCGACCGGGGACCCCGTTGTCACTTCCGCCTAGACTTCAATCATTTGCTTGCCGGTTGCCTGTTCAATACCCTTGGCACACAGCACAATTGGCGTCGTCGAATTCAAATGTGCATACAGCTGCGTTGTAACAGAACGCACGTGCTGCGCCGGTGCCACCATCAAGATGGCGTCGCATGCAGTAAGATCTGCAAAGTCACCAGTTGCGCGCAAATCCTTGTGCAAAGCAACGCCTGGTAAAAACAGTTCGTTTTCATGACGCGCATTGATGCTGGTGACGGTCTCAGCTTCACGTGCCCACAGCACCACTTGACGACCGGATGTGGCAAGCGTTTGCGCCAGGGCCGTGCCCCAAGCGCCGCCACCTACAATGCCATACCGCTCAAATGTCATTGGAAACCTAATCCCTTGCGCCCGACTCCGTACCGCGCCCTAGCACATCGAGCAGCGTCAGACGAGTGCGGCAAGCGAGGTGCATGACTATGCTTTGACACCAGCACCGATCGCAGCCGGTGCATCAGGATCCAGCGGCCAACGTGGGCGCACGGCAAAATCCAATGGATCCAGCAATCCAAGATGCAGGCGTTCTGCACCAGCCCAGGCAATCATCGCACCGTTATCCGTGCACAAAGACGCTGGTGGCACTTTGAGCCGGTAGTTGAGGCTGGCCGCTAATTCCTCAAGCGCTTGGCGCAATCGAACGTTAGCCGCAACACCACCGGCCACAACAAGATGGCGTGGCACATCATCAGGCCAATAGAGATCTGCCATCTGCAAGGCGGCGTGGACGCGATCAATAACGGTCTCAGTGACCGCCATTTCGAAGCTAGCGCAGATATCAGCCAGAGTTTGGTCATTCAGCGGTTCAAGAGATTTCGCTAGCTGGCGGACCGCTGTTTTAAGACCTGCAAACGAGAAGTGTGGTTCCGGTCGCCCGGTCATTGGCCGTGGTAATGCATAGCTGCTGCCATCACCGCGCGCAGCGTGTTTGGCCACCTCCGGCCCGCCGGGAAATCCAAGCCCTAACAGTTTCGCAGTCTTATCAAACGCTTCTCCGAGCGCGTCATCAATGGTTGTTCCAAGGCGCACATAATCGCCAACACCTTTGACGAACAACAGCTGTGTATGGCCACCCGATACCAATAACAGTAAATAGGGTGGCGCAAGCCCATCGGTGAGCCCCACGGTCAGCGCATGCGCTTCAAGGTGATTGATAGCGAGATATGGCTTGTTATGCGCAAGTGCTAGAGTTTTGCCGGTCACGGTGCCGACGATGAGACCGCTGTTGAGGCCCGGTCCCGCTGTTGCTGCGACACCATCAAGCGCCTCAAGCGTACAACCTGCAACGCGCAACGCTTCGCTGATCAGAACGTCTAAACAATCAACATGCGCGCGAGCCGCAATTTCCGGCACCACACCGCCGTAAGCGCGGTGCTCATCCCACTGGGAGCGAACCACATTCGACAGGATCCGGCCTTTGCCAATGGTGTCTCTAACAACAACCGCGGCTGCGGTCTCGTCGCAACTTGTTTCCAGCCCTAAGACACAGGTGCACTGGTCCGTCATATCAAAGCCTTATCTGTCTGGCCGTGCACCCTTGATATCACGCTTCGACCATGGTCATGTCCGCTGGACTTCACTCATCACAGTCCCGCTCTAACACTCACGGAGTATACCGTGCAAGACAACCACCTTCGCATTGGCACCCGCGGCTCGCCCTTGGCACGCACGCAAGCCCAACAGGTGCGCGCGTTGGTGCTGGCGGCACACCAGCTAAGCGAAAGCGATGTTGAAATCGTCATCATAAAAACAACCGGCGATGCCATTACCGACCGTCCGCTTGCCGATGTTGGTGGCAAAGGCCTATTCACAAAAGAAATCGAAGACGCCCTTTTCGCGAATGACATTGATCTTGCTGTACACTCGATGAAAGATGTCGAAACGGTTTTGCCAACTGGTCTCGATATTGCCGCCATCCTGCCGAGAGAAGACGTGCGCGATGCGTTCATCAGTCTAAAGTACGCAGACCTCATATCTTTACCGGAGGGTGCCCGTGTTGGCACCTCGTCTCTACGTCGGCGCGCCCAACTCAAACGCCTTAGACCCGATCTCAACGTCGTTGATTTTCGCGGCAACGTTGGCACACGGCTAGAAAAATTGCGCTCTGGTGTCGCTGATGCGACGTTTCTCGCTTGCGCCGGTCTTAACAGACTTGGCTTGGCCGACACAATCACAGAAGCTGTTGAAACCAATGTGATGTTGCCCGCTGTCGCACAAGGTGCCATCGGTATTGAAATCCGAAGCGACGACATCCGCGCGCGAAATTTGGTCACTCCGCTTAGCGATCCTGACACTGTGCGCTGCGTCACCGCAGAGCGAGCGTTTCTCAAGGTTCTGGATGGCTCGTGTCGCACTCCAATCGCAGGATTAGCCACTTGTAAGTCTGGAAATATGACATTCCACGGTGAAACGCTGTCGCCCGATGGCCAGAAATTTTTGTCCGCAACGCAGTCTGGTAGTGAAACAGATGCGAGAGCGATTGGCGAACACGTTGCCCAGACACTCATCAAGCGTGGCGCGAGAGGCTTGATCGGATAATTCATGCATCTTCTTATTACGCGGCCGAATGATGACTCTCAAACTATGCAAGCTTCGCTCGAAAAGATTGGCGTTGAGTCCACGATCGCGCCGGTTCTCACCATAACATTTGAAGCACTGTCTGATTGCGATTTGGCCGGAGTGCAGAGCATCATCGTGACCAGCCAAAATAGCGTGAAGAGTTTGCAACACAATCACCTTGTCGCAAAACTCAATGCGCTACCGCTCTATGCCGTTGGTCCAGCAACGGCGCGAATAGCTGAACGGGTTGGCTTTAACAACGTGAAGCAGGGCCCTGGTTCGGCCAAAGCACTAGCAGATGTGCTTACAAAGGACTGTGATCCGACCAACGGAGCACTCATACATTTTGCTGGAGCACATCTGGCGTTTGATCTTAAAGGAGTAATGGAGGCTCAAGGCTATAAAATTCGTGAGGTCTTGACGTATCGTGCTGTGCTAGCAAAACAGTTTCCTCCGCCCGCAACAGCTGCACTCAACGCCGGCAAAGTTAACGGCGTGATTTTGATGTCGGCACGTTCCGCAAGAGCGTTCACAGACCTTATGCGCCACCACAATCTGACTTCTACTGCCGGACAAATGCACTACTTTTGTTTATCTCCTTCCGTTAAGGACGCACTCTTGAACACGCTCGCCGAACCGCCAGCACACCCCGTCCTCATCCCGACACAGCCCAACACAGAAGAATTACTTGCCCTCATCGCCCGCTTCGCGGCAAACTAGACCGCACCCCTTTCGAGGACTGTCCTTAAACGACCACCTTGATTGATAGGATGCCGAACGCACGGATAAACGCCCCAGTCTAATGCTGGTGGCACAGCGGCCAAATGCACGCTCGGAGACCAGACTCACATGACCTCGAATGATGACTCCCGTGATGGCAAGACGCCTTCGGGATCTAACATCTCAGGCAAGCGCCCGCACGCGACGCTCGAATTGGAAGCCGTCGAAATTCGCGACCGTTCTGGGCAGCGAAGCAAGGCGGTTAAAACGCCAGTTTCTGGAACAGAAGCCTCTCCCGCAACAGCGACTGCACCTGAGAAAGCAGCAGCCATAGAGCAGCAAAGCACAGCTGAAAGTGAATCGGCGATGCAGGATACGTCGCAATCGAAAGGGAGCCACGGTATGGCTCAAGAACCAACGGACGCGGATAACAGCGCTGAGCCAGGCTCGGCCGACACCTCTATCACGCCACCAACAGTGCGCCGTCGTGGTGGTGTGTTTGGCCCATTGATGGCTGGTATTCTCGGCGGCATCATAGCCCTTTTGGGCGGCGAGTGGGCGTGGCAGCAATTAGGACTCCCAAAACTTGCCAGCTCAACCACACGCAGTGTAGACGCCATTGAGTTGCGCCTTGCAGATCTAGAACAAAACGCCTCCACTGCCATCGGCAGCGCGGACGCAGCATCAGCGCAGTCGCAAAGCCTTGATGTCATCGCCGGACAGTTGGAAGATCTCAAAACGCTATCGAAAACGACGGCGCAACTTGTCGAACAGCAGGCGCAACTTCGCCAGCAAGTCACAACATTGACCAATCAGCCCATTGCTTCTGCTGCCAGTGACGAGCTCAGCACCCGCATCAGTGATCTTGAGCAACGCATTGCTGTCGTTATGGCTGCTGCAGAAGCCAATCCAAACGCAGGCTCGATTCCTCAGA
>JAHZKN010000159.1 GCA_022600335.1 Alphaproteobacteria bacterium | reverse complement strand
GTGATGGCCAGCAATCAATCCGCAATTTATTGAGCCGCTGATAAAGGCCGACGACCTGACGTGTGTTGGAGCCGATTTTCCCATCAACAATGGAGACGGGATAACCCGCTTTTTGCAATCGTTCTTGTATGGCAGCGATAACATCCGTGCGCTGGCGTGCATTGCTTGTCCAAGGCGTCACAAAGTCTCCACCTCCCGCGATACGATCCGCCAGATGTCCGACGAACACGGCATAGAGATCCGACATGTTGTAGCGGCGCAGCACTTTGAAATTCTCCGTCACCAGAAACGCCGGGCCATACGCACCCCCCGGCATCATCAGATAGGCCGTTTGATCCATCACCTTGCTTGGCCATTGACGCCCAGCAACGCGCTGAAACCCAAGCTTGCCCCATGCCGATATGGGACGCTCTTGCACGGGCCCTTCGTAGGCACAGTCGGCGCTCGCGGGCACGATCACCTCATATCCCCAGGTGTGTCCTCTAACCCAGCCCTTGCCGGCAAGTTGTGCAGCGGCTGACGCGAGCGCATCGGGAACCGAAGAAAATACATTCGCCTCGCCATCGCCGTCGAAATCTTTGGCGTATGTGGCAAATTCCGTTGGCATGAATTGCGTCAATCCCATCGCACCTGCCCACGATGATCGCATACGCTTGCGCGGCACACCGGATTGCAGCAGCTGCAACGCAGCGAGCAGTTCTTTGCGAAATACGTCTGCACGGCGGCCCGCATAGGCAAGTGTTGCAAGAACGCGGATCGCGTCGTGGCGTAACTTGTGTCGGCCAAATGCCGTTTCCCGACCCCAGATGGCCAACAGCGAATAGCGGTCAACACCGTACTGTTGTTCGATCGCTGCGAGAGCTTTGCCGTGTTTTTTGGCGAGTGCGCGACCTGTTTTGGCAAGGCGCATAATGTAAGCGCGATCGATGTAAGCTGAGGGAGGACGTGTGAATTCGGCTTGCCCCTTGCTCGACGGCACCTTCTGGCCCGGCCGCTTAAGATCTGGCAGCTTGTAATCTGGCGTCAAACCTTTAAACGCTGCGTCAAATGTTGCACGCGTTACGCCCAGCGCTTGCGCTTCTGGCCACAGCGCCTGCTGCCACGCCTGAAACGTTGGTCGCTTTGCCTGTGCTGGTGGCGCCACCATCAAACAGATCGCTACGAACATGAGGGCGTGGCGCGACACGGATGGCATCCACCGCCTTGCGGATGAAAACTGGCTCACCAAGTCTATCTTAATGCTCCTGCATCTGCGACGCGGTGCTGCGCGCAGCCCTTGAGGTCGTCTTATTTAACGACAGACCTAAAGTGTCTGATGATTCAGGGCAACAATAGGACGCTCAGCAAACCCTGTGGCGCGTCCAGGATCGCAATACGGATGGCACCAAATAACACTGGTAAGCGAAACGTACGTGCTGAGGTCTAGCTTGCCTGCTTAAGCAGGCTTGCAAGGCGTTGCTCCCAATTCAGAGCATGTGTGACAATCTCATCAAGATTGTCGTGGCGCGGCTGCCAGCCCAGTGTCTCGCGGATCTTATCTGTTCCAGCAACGAGTGTAGCGGGATCACCTGCACGCCGGTCTGCCAAGCGCACATCAATGTTGACACCTGAGACGCGTTTCACGGCGTCGATCACTTGCGACACCGAGTAGCCCTTCGAGTACCCACAATTGAAAACATCCGATGCTCCACCTGCGGAGAGATAAGCAAGGGCGGCCGTGTGGGCACGCACCAAATCGGAAACGTGAATGTAATCTCGCACACAGGTGCCATCTTCGGTTGGGTAGTCCGAGCCATACATGTCCATGTGCTGGCGTTTGCCGACTGCGGCTTCGCAGGCCACTTTAATGAGATGCGTGGCACGCGGCGTGGACTGTCCCGAACGGCCATCAGGATCAGCGCCGGCAACATTAAAGTAACGCAAGGCTACGTAGCGCAGGTCGTGTGCGTGGGCGACGTCGGCCAACATCAATTCGGTCATCAACTTTGATGTGCCATACGGCGACATTGGTGCACGTGCAGCGGTCTCTTGGATCGGGGTCGTCTCTGGGTTGCCGTAAACCGCAGCCGTCGACGAAAAAATGAACTGCTTAATGCCGCAGGCAACAGCCACCTCGAGCAGAGCGCGGGAGTTGACCGTATTATTTTGATAATAGCCAAGCGGATCAGCGACCGAATCTGGGACAACAATAGAACCAGCAAAATGCACAATGGCAGTTACGGCGTATTTCTTAATCACCGTCGCCACCAAATCTTGATCGCCGATATCGCCAACAACAAGTGTCGCCGGCGCTGGCACGGATTCCCTAAATCCCGTTGAAAGGTTATCTAGAACAATGACTTGCTCGCCATTGTCCAGAAGCTCAAGAACCATGTGGCTGCCGATATAGCCAGCACCGCCTGTAACTAAAACCGCCATGATTAACCTGCTTTTTCCGAGTTACACGTACCAAGAATATAGAAACGCGTGCATCACCGTTAACGCGCATTAAAACTTTTTGACGCAGCCAACTGACTGGTACACACCACGACCATTCAAATCCCTTGCCAACTCCTTGGGTCTCGGGCGGTCTTAGGCAGAAAATTCTAGGAATTCGCAAAGATCATGGCCATCAAACGCATCCGCAAAGCGATCCTTCCCGTGGCTGGCCTTGGTACACGCTTTCTCCCAGCCACCAAAGCTGTGCCAAAGGAAATGCTACCGGTTGTCGACCGCCCGGTTATCCAACACGTTGTCGACGAAGCCAAGGCGGCCGGCATCGAGCACTTCGTATTTATCACCGGGCGCAACAAAAACGCCATCGAAGATCACTTCGATTACCAATTTGAACTCGAACGCACGCTAGCGGAACG
>JAHZKN010000158.1 GCA_022600335.1 Alphaproteobacteria bacterium | reverse complement strand
GGTTGTAGCCGGCAAGGCCACGGCCCAATTCGCGCCCGTCATCTGCGCGAATGATGACGGCGTCACCACGATCAAATTGGCCTGATACCTTTGTCATGCCAGCTGGCAGCAGGCTTTTGCCTTGTGCCAATGCTTTGGCAGCACCGCTATCAAGCACAACGTCGCCAGCGGGTTCCAACTGGCTTGCAATCCACTGTTTCTTCGCCGTTACAGGATCTGATGGAGCCAGGAACCACGTGCACTTTGCGCCGTTGGCAATGGCAGCCAACGGATGCTCGGTGTGCCCAGATGATATGACCATGTTGAGTCCAGCAACGCGAGCCACGCGTCCAGCCTCAATCTTGGTTTTCATGCCACCTTTTGAAAGTTCCGTTCCCGCATCACCTGCCATTTCTTCGATCTCTGGCGTGATTTCATCAACCACAGGAATGTGACGGGCCGTTGGGTCTTGGTCCGGTGGCGCGGTATACAATCCATCGACATCTGACAACAAAACCAAACAATCCGCAGAGACCATTGCTGCGACGCGCGCCGACAAACGATCATTGTCACCATAGCGAATCTCGGCGGAGGCAACGGTATCATTTTCATTGATGACCGGAAGAACGCCAAGCAGCAGTAGCTCTTGCAGGGTGTGACGGGCATTGAGATAGCGGCGACGCTCTTCTGTATCACCCAAGGTCAGCAAAACCTGTGCCGTTTGCATGCCATGCTCCCCTGCCAATTGTTGGTAGGCATGCGCCAAAGTGATTTGCCCAACAGCGGCAGCGGCTTGCGATTGCTTAAGTTTGAGTGGGCCATTTGGTAAATCGAGCCTGCCTCGGCCAAGAGCTACGGCACCAGAAGACACTAACACCACCTCTTTGCCGTCTAGCCGGAGGTCTGAGACGTCTTCTAGAATCGAAGCGAGCCACTTTGTTTTAAGGGCACCTGTTCCATGCTCAGTCAGCAGAGCAGATCCGATTTTGACAACAATGCGTCGAGCATTTTGCCATTCAGGTCTTACGCTTGATTTTGTGGACCGGGACATAAGGATCTGGAAGCACGTTTGAGAAAAAGTTAACACTCTCACACCGTACATGCCTTCTTCGCCTGCGCTCGAGAGGTACACAGGGGGCGGTACCATGGACATGTATGATGTGAAGCGCGACCATACAGGGCAACGACAAGAAATAAAGTCCAAAAGCGGTGGGATTGACCCGACGTTTAGCCGTTAACTGAAACTGTCGCGAACTTTCGTTGCTTTTGCATGTGCAGGGCGACTGAGTACACGCTCAAAATACTCAGTAACTGGACCTGGCGGAAATGGCCATCCGGGGCCGTTTTTTGCCCACATAGCGCAATGCCCCAGCAACAGGTCCGGCACGGTGAATTTGTCACCCATCACATAGGTATTTTGTCCAAGGCGTTTTGCAAACGCGGCCATTGCATTGGCGAAGTCGTACTTGCAAGCTTTTTGCGCTGTTTCACTTCTTAACTCTTCGGGAAGCACAAATGTGTTCTTGGCGTTAAACCACAGCGGCGACTCGACGTCGTCCATTGCAAATTGGGTCCAGCTATCTTGTTGCGCCCTAGCGATCGATCCCACTGGCTCGGTCAACTTGCCATGCGTGTCAGCCAGGAATTGGCAAATCGCCACCGAGTCGATGATGATATCGTCACCAACTTTCAGCGCCGGCACCTTGCCGGATGGATTGAATTCCTTTGCAGCATCACTGCGCGGTGGAACAGGATTAATTTCATACTCAACCCCCAGCTCTTCCAGCATCCAAAGCACCCGAAATGCCCGCGTTTTTGGAAATCCAATCAGAGTGTACATGGCAGCATCCTAGTAGAGTTGCTCCGATCACTGCAGATATATGTGTTTGACTTGTCTGCGGCGATGAATTTGCTGTTGTGCTTGAATTTGAGGACGGATGCGCGAAGTTTCAAGATCCAAATAGACTTAAGATGACTTTGACCGTGCATTGAGGAGTGATATGCAAGGTTCGCCATTCTTTGAAAAGGAGACCTACCGTGACAGACGCTCTCTATTGGTTGACGCTGTCTGCAATCGCAACAGCCTTTTTTTCCTTCCCTTATGTTGTTGAACGTATTGGACGCGTTGGGATGATGAACGCGCTTGGCTACACCAACTACGGGACGGGTGGATTTGAGCAGCCGGACGAACATCCTGCAACGTGGGCTAAGCGGGCCCATGCAGCCCATCGCAACGCTGTTGAAAGTCTACCGATTCTTGCTGCTTTGGTGCTAACAGCGCACGTCACCGGTATCGCGGGCGTGCTTGTTGCTACCGCTGCGAAAACGTACTTCTTTGCTCGCCTTGCACACTATCTTTTCTACCTTGCTGGCATACCAGTGGTTCGCACATTGGCGTTCTTTGTGGCCCTCGGTGCTCTGCTAGCCATTGGTTTGGCGCTGCTTGGCTGCATCTAGGCAAATAAATCTGTGAGACGTTGGGTGGTGCGGCGCTCATTGCTGGTACTCGCGGGTGGTTTGGGCTAGAGCTCTGGATAGTTGATCAACCCACCTCCATAGGGAACCCAGCAAAGATGCGTGCGCTTCTCCGCTCCTGGTTTAGTCTCAATATGCTGCAACAGCTTGGCTTTGCAGTCATAATTGGTGCTGTTGTCGGTTATTTCTTTCCAGCCGTCGGCCCGGCTATTAAACCGCTTGGCGACATCGTCCTACGACTCATCAAGATGATTATTGTGCCGCTGATTTTCGCGTCCATTGCGATGTCAGTGCTGGAGTTGAAGGAAGTCGGCAAGGCTGCGCGCGTTGGCGGATTGTCATTTGGTCTTTACTTGATGACCACGTTCTTCGCGACATTGATTGCGGTAACTGTCGCTGGCATCGCATTTCAATATGTCACCATCCCTGCAGCAGATCAGCTCTCCGCTGGCGACATGAAGTCGATCACGGAAGGTGCCAATAACTATGCTGGTTTCTGGGGTACAGTATTTACGATCATTCCGGATAATCTGCTGAAAGCCTTCGTCGAAGGCAACACGCTTGCGGCCATCGTCTTTGCGGTTGCCGTCGGCATGCTCATCTTGACTATGAAAACCGGCGACGACAGCGCACACGGCGATCTCCTAGAAAAGATGCTGAGAGCCATAACACGCCTCATCTATCGCTTTATCGATTATGTGATCCGGCTGATGCCGTTCGCGGTATTTGCATTCATTGCCTGGATGGTTGCAACACAAGATTACAAAGTGTTTTCCGCATTGGCCCAAATGCTTGCGGTTGGATTCTTGGCGTTGGCGCTACATGTACTTCTCACCTATGGTGGGTTGCTGAAACTTTTTGGCAACGTTAGCCTGCGCACGTTTCTGCGCAAGATTGCACCGGTGCAGTTGTTTGCTTTTTCTTCGGCCTCAAGTGCCGCCACCATTCCGCTGAATGAACGCGTGTTGCAACAAAAAATGGGTGTGTCGCGCGAAACGTCGAGTTTCACCGTGCCCTTTGGTGCAACGGTCAACATGGATGGAACAGCGATTGCGCAATGCGTCTATGCCATCTTTATCGCCCACATGTTTGGCATCGATCTGACGTTGTCACAATACGTGTTGCTGGCAGTCATGTCGGCTGTGGTTTCCGTCGGTGTCGCTGCCGTTCCAAGCGCATCGCTGGTTACACTGTCCGTAGTGTTGGGCGTTGTCGGCATTCCGGCTGCCGGTATTGCCTATATTCTAGCGACAGATCGTTTGTTCGATATGGCGCGCACAGCCGTGAATGTCACTGGCGATGCGACGGTATCCTTAGTGGTTGATCGTATGGAAGGTCGTTTTGACGACCAGATGTTTAATACCCCCGCCGATCAGTTGGGCTTAGACACACCGGAAGCAGTATGACGCGTGTAGGCTCTGCGCGCTTAGGGTTGCCAAGCACGCTTCGGCGTATCGTCGGGCACTTCTTCGGTTGGCCGGTGGCGATCGACAAAGCGCGCCACCGCCCACTTCACATCGTCAACGCCACGGCCTGAAACAGCTGATAAGGCAACGGGTTCTTGTTGGCTGACTGCAGCTAGTGCTGCAGCTTGCTTTGTGATCATTTCATCATCAACCACATCGCATTTCGTCAGCGCGATCACTTCCGGTTTCGATGTGAGCGCATCGCTATAGGAGCTTAGCTCGTTCCGCACCGTTGTGTAGTCGTTGGCGATGTCGCTCGAAGTGACATCAACGAGGTGCAACAACACTTTGGTCCGCTCGACATGACCGAGAAATCGCGTGCCAATGCCTTTGCCTTCGTGCGCGCCTTCAATCAGGCCTGGAATATCGGCGGCAACAAATTCTCGGTCACCTGTCCGCACAACACCAAGGTTGGGATGCAGGGTCGTGAATGGGTAGTCAGCAATTTTTGGTTTGGCATCCGAGACGGCGGCAAGAAATGTTGACTTACCCGCATTCGGCAATCCAATCAGTCCGACATCGGCAATAAGCTTTAGCCGCAACCAGATCGTAAATTCTTCGCCCTCTTGGCCGGGATTGACACGTCTTGGGGCTTGGTTAGTGCTGCTTTTGAAGTGGGCATTACCAAAGCCGCCGTTGCCACCCTTGGCAATTATAACGCGCTCGCCGGGTTTGGTTAGCTCGGCAATTCGGGTTTCTTGGTCCTCATCAAGAATCTCAGTGCCGGGGGGCACTTTGATCAGGCAGTCGTCTCCTTTGGCTCCAGCGCGGTTCTTGCCCATGCCGCCGCCGCCGGGTTTCGCCTTGAAGTGTTGCTGAAAACGGTAGTCAATCAAGGTGTTGAGGTTGGCAACGCAGACAACATAAACATTGCCGCCTTTGCCACCGTCACCGCCATCGGGACCGCCGTACTCAATGTATTTTTCACGCCGAAAGCTGAGACTACCGTTGCCG
>JAHZKN010000157.1 GCA_022600335.1 Alphaproteobacteria bacterium | reverse complement strand
TTAACGTCAGGATGACGTTGTCGGCAGGATGACACGAGATTGTCGATGGCGACCGACAAGCCTTGATCGAGCAGTATGGCAGGGCGCAACCGGCCGAGAATGAGGGTGACGATTTTTTTGAGTTGCTTCAGTGCGCTGCGAATAGACTCTGTTTGCGCAACAATCTCTTCCTTGCCATCGGTGCGTGCAAGTTTGGCGATCATCGTCGCGTCGACATCAGCAGCAAACAGGAGCGGGCTCACTTCGTCGTGAAGATCGCGCGCCAGGTCGGCACGTTCCTCTTCCTGCACCTCTTCCAGTTGTTGGGTCAGGCGCGCATTGCGTTCAGCCATACGCTGCAGCTCATTGCCCATATCGTTGAAACCCAAGCAAAGGCGCTCCAATTCTGGGGACCCAGAGGGGACGACACGTGCGGCAAGGTTGCCGGAACCCACTTCGCTGTAGCCGATCAGGAGCGATTGGATGGGGCGGATGGCGCGGGTGACAATCCAAGACACCAACGCCAAAACCAAAATGCAAAATAGGCCGAGTATGGCGGCAAATGTCATAAGATCGGTCCACGCTTCTGCAACTTCGTTTGTTGGATCGGCTTCGATGACAACGGCGGTCAGCGGCGGTGCAGGTGGTGTGATCGGAATTGCTTTGGTCAGCGGTTCAGCGCCGATAAAGCGGGCAAACCAGTGCGGCGCGGTCTCATCGGGTGGCGCGAGGCGTGAGCTTGAAATGGGCCGTCCCGCCGCGTTGACCAGCGAAGCTTTGAGATGGCGATCGCCATGAAAGTGGGCGACCATCAATTCAAGGCGTTGCGATACGTTTCGCGCCGACTCGATGGTTTGTATTTCATTGACGGCGACCCGCTCGCCGACGGCCAGTGCAGCCTGCATTTCTGTCGCAACTTTTGATTTTGCATGCCAATAGACCGGCACGACGCTGAGGGTTGCCGTAATCAATAGTGCGGCTGCGACCGTTGCGATCAAGCGCAGCTGTAGGGGCAGGGAATGTCCAACTGACACGCGTTTTTCTCCTAGCGATGCGCTGACTATAGCGCTGCCGGTGACGGCAATGCGACGCCTGAGTTTGGGAAAATCTCCTCATGGCAAACAGGAGAAATTCCCGCCTTTTGAGGCGCTTACGCAACACTTCTGATTGGAATCTAGAGGCAGGCGGGATTCTAACCGTTACGTTGTTGCATTTGAAGTGGCCCCCAAATAGGGGAAAGGGAAGCAAAAATTTGGAGCTGACACTCGAATCGTGGCTCCTTTCAGCAAAAATTACATGCGCGAAACGCGCTGGGGATCAACGGGGCTGACAGATGAATGTATCGGGATATTTGCGTGCGGTCGGAATCGCGGGTGTAGCGATCTTCGCAACCACTATGGCGGCCAGCGCGCAAGACGCGGCGCCGGAGCCAGAGGCACCTGCTGCCGCCACACCTGAAGCACCTGCCGCAGCCACGGATGGGGCTCAGCTTCCTGATGAGGCCCAGCTTCCTGATATCGACATTATTCAGGACACGCCACAGCAACGGCGTAAAAAGAAAAAACAGGTTGCCATCTCGCCGCTGTCAACTGCTGCGCCGACGGCAACCGCTGCGACCGTTGCGGGTACAGCCGGAGCTGGCGAAACGGGGTCGGACAGCGCGGAAGATGCAGGGGTCGACGCGGCAACCCAGGCATCGACCGTGCCGAGTGCCGTTTCGACGATTACGCCATCAGACATCACTCGCGAGGGCTCCAAGCAAGTCCAAAATGCAATTGAGCAGAACGTGCCGAGTGCAACGCTGTCTGATGCTGCTGGTAATCCGGCGCGTGCGGAACTGCAATTCCGTGGATTTGATGCCTCGCCAGTCAATGGCCGGTCTCAAGGTCTTGCTGTTTATCAAAACGGTATTCGTATCAACGAAGCGTTTGGCGATACGGTGAATTGGAGCTTTATTCCAACCAACGCCATCGAGTCCGTTTCGATTATTAGTAATAACCCGGCGTTTGGTCTCAACGCGCTTGGTGGTGCTGCCAGCATCGTAATGCGTGATGGCTTTAGCTTCCAGGGTGCTGAGTTTGATATCATGGCCGGCTCCTTTGGCCGCATCCAAACCGGTGCTCAGGCGGGCATGACAAACGGCAACGCTGCGGTGTACGCGGCGCTGGAAGGTATCTGGGAAGATGGCTTTCGGGACTTCTCCGACACTGAAGTCAGACGAATGTTCGCTGATGTTGGTTTGCGCGGCAGCATGGCTGAAGTGCACCTCAGCGTAACGGCGGCGAGCAATGAATTCGGTGCCACTGCTGCGGCACCCGTTGAACTGCTGGACCGGCGTTATGCCAACACGTTCACCTCGCCGCAGACCAATGATCTTGAGATGATCATGCCGACAATCTCGGGAACGGTAAAAGCTAATCAAACGCTCACGTTGTCTGGTGCAGCGTACTACCGTTACTTTAAGAGCAATGTGGTCGACGGCAATGTCACCGAAGCAGAGCCATGCGATGCGGTTAACGGTGGGCCAACCTTTCTCTGTGTCGATGAAGGGGGGGGGCTAGAGCCCGTCAACGACCAATTCGGCAACCCCTTATTTATCGGAGACATTGCAGATGATCGTCTTGGTTCCATCGAACGCTTGAATACAGAATCCCGAAGCTGGGGTGCCGCGTTCGAATTGAAGGAAACGACGCCACTCTTTGGTATGGACAACCAATTCGTGCTCGGTGCTTCCTATGACCGAGGTACATCGAATTACAC
>JAHZKN010000156.1 GCA_022600335.1 Alphaproteobacteria bacterium | reverse complement strand
GCCAACGAGAATTGCGTGCAAAACCAATTTTTACAAAATCGGCGCCAGCGCTGACACGCGCGCCAATGCGGTCTGTGAGATCGTCTGCCTCAGCTGCGTCATCGCCAACTGTAGCGCTAACCGGGACGTGTTCGGGTAATTCTGCGCGAATACGCGCGATTGTTGCTATATCCAATGACCCAAGTGCACCATCGTCTGGGTCCTTGCAGTCAACAATGTCCGCCCCATGGTGAGCAACACAGCGCGCCTCCTCAACACTTCTGACGCTTGCCAGGAAGCGAATGGCAGACTTGGCGGGTCTCATCAAAACAAGCTCACTGATCGGAAAAAATTCGGGCTTGCTCAGCCTGAACCTTGCTGCGGTCGGATCGATCTTCCGGCCCAAGCCGCACCGCTTCATCTTGCACAATACTTGCAGAGCCACAGTCCATGCGCAAGATGCGCGTCGCTAGCATCACCGCTTCCGCACGGTCATGGGTAACAAAGAGGATCGTCGTTGGCCGCCGCGAATACAAATCAATCAGAAGCTTTCTAAGATCTTGTGCAGTCGGATCATCAAGGGACACAAAAGGCTCGTCCATCAACAAAATATCCGGTTCAAGGATAAACCCGCGAGCGAGCGACGCGCGCCGCTGCATACCGAGGGATACGCGCTCAGGATAGGCGTTTGCAGCTTCCGTCAACCCGACACGGTCTAACATCGCCGATACGTTGGCGCGGCGCGGGTCCCCATCGGGCAGCGCCAACAGAATATTTTCTTCAATGGTTCGCCAAGGTAGCAGTCGAGGCGACTGAAAAATATAGCCCCGACGCGCATCAGGACTTTGAAAACGGATGCTACCGTCAAAGTCTTCGTCAAGCCCAGCAACAATGTTGAGTAGCGTCGATTTTCCGCAGCCAGAGGGCCCTGTCAGGACCACAAATGATTTCGGCGCGATCTGCAGATTGATATTTTGCAGTACGCAATTTTCCCCACGCTTTGCAACAGCGGGAAAAACCTTCGACCTAACATCAATCTCGAGAGCTGTGCTTACCTGCGCCATCTGTTCACCCGTGCTTCAATCGGCTGCAAGAGGCTGATCTCTATGAGTTGGACTACGACGATAAATGCAATCGCGTACGCCAGGATCATCGGCACGTCAAAGGTTGTAAACGCAGTATGAATTTGAAATCCAACACCATTTGAGCGACCGAGCAGTTCGACAACCAGAACAATCTTCCAGACGAGCGACAAGCCGGAGCGCGCGGCCGCTGCAAAGAATGGCGCCATCTGCGGCAGGGTGACGTGACGTAACGTTTTGGCCCAGCCAAAATTGTAAACCATCGCCATTTCGCTGAGGTCACGCGACAACGAACGCGCACCTTCGCGAACGGTAACAGCGACGTTGGGAATCTTGTTGATGGCAACGGCAATAATCGCCGCAACTTCAGTGAGCCCAAACCAAACATAGCAAAGAACAATAATGACGAGAGCTGGCAGATTGAGAAAGAAGATCAGCCAACTATCAAAAAAGCGGTCCACGTTTGGCAACCGGCCCATCACCAACCCAATTGCAGAGCCGATGAACATCGCCACGATGAAGCTGACGGCTACACGCAGCAGCGTAACCCAGACGTGATACAGCAGATTTCCAGAGCGTACTTCGCGTAGAAACGTGTCAAAGACAGCTACGGGTGTGGGCAGATGCCGGTGTTGAAAAATCTCTGCGCACAGGTGCCAAAACAACAGCAGCACAAACAGCGAACCGAAGGACCAAAAGGCACGCTTGCTTGTCAGAAATTCAACCATGCTAATCCAGCGAAATGTTGCTCGTGTTTGGATTTAACTGACCACGTGAAAGAGTTGCGCATCAAATTTTGTGCCATGGCCAACGAGCTTCTTGTCGCCAAGCTTTACCAACAAGTCAAACAAGCGTTTTGCAGCTGCTGTTTGTGCCGGCGTCCACGGTTTAGGTATGCCACTGCGATAGGCTGCCTTGATTGCAGCAAATTCAGCATCGTTCTTGGCACGAATGAGCGGGCGGATGTCATCCCAAGCAGCTTCAGAGGTGGCAAGCAACGCATTGGCCTCTGCAACAACCTTAAAGAATACGTCGATTTCGGCGCTTCGTTTGGCCTGGGTCGAAGACTTCCAAACAAAGCCAACCAGTGATGGGACGGGCGAAACTTCAAGTCCGGTTAAAATCTCTTTCATACCGACGAGGCGCGTATGGCCCTCGCCGATCAACCGAGCTGTATATGTCCAAAAATTGAGAACGCCATCAAGACGGCGGTTGCGAAATTCCTCAGATAGAAGCGGCGGCGAGCCAAACACCGGATCAGCCAATTCGGCCATATCGGTTCCTGTGACTTTGCGCGCGTATGCCCGCAGCAGCAGCCAGCTCTTATCTATCGACGACCCGGCAACCCCGAGGCGTTTGCCCTTCAAATCAGCTAGCGTTGCAATGTTGCCATCTGAGTGCACCATCACAGCACCGAGTGTTGAAGAATAGGGCGAGAACAACAGCGCCTCGCCAAGTGAGCGCTGACGCATGGCCCAAGTCCAATCACTCACCACAACATCAGCTTCATCGGATAACAGCGCGACAGGGCCACCCTGGTTGCTCGCCACCTCAACAATCTCGAGATCAAGACCAGCTTTTTCAGCAAGTTTTTGACGCCTGATTGTTTGCACCAGCCAATTGAGAGAACCATATTTCACGGTCGCAAGACGCAGGCCCTTAGCCGAGCTGTCACCGCAACCAGGCAACAATGCGCTTGCAGCAATACATGCTGTGCCCGTTAGAATTGTTCTCCGCTTAATCACGCGCCCGCCTACTCTTTCTTTGTCTCAGTGAACTTACGCTTCACCAACCACCGCACCGCTCGTATCCAAGATTCTTCCGTATTGCCTTGGATCACGACCATCGCTGTTTTTAAGATCCGACCACTAGCAACATCCAGCACGCCGATGCTCATGTTCAGCAGCGTGTCTGACGACTTCTCTAGCATCGGCAGAACAGCAAGTTCAACGCCTGCCTTCTTTGCTAATTCCGTCTCACAACCATTACATTTATGTAGCGGCGCGGCATCTTCAATATCCTTTTCAAGTGGCGTAAGATCGGCAACCTCATATTGGCCTGTCGCCGCCAATAGCGCGCGCAGCTCCTTTGTAACAATCTTCAACCGCTCCTGTTCCTCCGCCTTGATGGTTGTGCCAAACATCAAGTCATCTGGATGCAGCGCCGGAACACTTAGTTCAAATGGGAACACTGCCGTCTTTGGTGCAGCTTCGGCCAAACTAAGACTTATCGTAAATGCACAGACCATAGAAACGAAACGTACGATCATCGTTTTCTCCTAGTATCGCACCAAGAAGTCTCATGCTTGCTCATGCTCGGCCTGTTCTGCAACCCGCCGGCATACGCGGTTGTCCTTATCATACGCATCGGTTGTAACCTCGGATTGTCGACGACAAGGCAAATTTCAGCCATCACGCCTGCTCACGTCTGCGCGAGGAGCTTTTCCCGATGCCTTGACAGGTAAGGATCGCTTGCGATCTAACAATGCAACATAGTAACACCACAAAAATGGGCTGGAATGAGGTTCTAAGGTGGTTTTGGAGACCATTTAATGGTTAGCGTTTTCAGTATGTTACGGGAATTTAACCTGTCGTCCTCTGTGAGGTCGAAGAAGCGATGTGGGAGCCCATTTGCCTTTCTGGTGCTCGTTGCCCTCTTTGCGGCCCCAAACGCCATCGCTCAACCAGCGCAGGCGACAGAACCGGCAGCATCCGCCGCCGCTAAAACACAGTCTGACATTCAGACTATTCCCATCCTGCTTGTCCGACAGAAACGGGATCGCTTACCACCCCTTTCCCTGTTGCAGCAACGCCCAGACGATGAGGGCCTTGGTGGAGCGAAACTGGCAATTTCAGATAACAACACGACGGGTCGGTTTTTGAAACAAGCCTTCGTGCTTGACATTATTGAAAGCGCTGACATCAACGCATTGATTTCAGAGACTTCAAAACGGGTCGAAACGGGCACGGGCATGATTGTTGCGGATGTCGACGCCGACGTTCTCACAAAACTTGCAGACGCCCTCAAAGACAAGACGGTCGCTATTTTTAACGCTGGAGCACCAGATGATCGGTTGCGAAGCGCAGATTGTCGCCAGAATGTATTTCACACAGCACCGTCTCGCGCCATGCTCGCCGACGCACTCGGCCAGTACATTGCATGGAAACGCTGGCGAAAATGGTTTTTGGTTTCCGGCACGACAAAGCGTGACGTATTGTGGGCCGAGGCCCTGAAACGGACTGCAAAACGGTTCGGGCAGAAAATCGTT
>JAHZKN010000155.1 GCA_022600335.1 Alphaproteobacteria bacterium | reverse complement strand
TCTGCTCGTTTTGTGTTGTGCCCTATACACTGTGTGCGGAGTATTCTCGACCCGTTGCGGATATTGCGGCTGAACTGGAACGATTGGTTGCACGTGGAGTTCGCGAGGTGACGCTTCTGGGGCAGAACGTTAATGCCTACCACGGTCAAGACGAAAATGGTCAACCCTGCTCACTGGCCGGGCTTTTGCGACACCTAGGGAAGCTTCCTGGTATCGAACGACTGCGTTACACAACCAGCCATACCAACGACATGACGGAAGAATTGATTGCGGTGCACCGTGATGAGGCAAAGGTGATGCCGTATCTTCATTTGCCGTTTCAAGCGGGATCTGATCGCATTCTAGAAGCGATGAACCGCAAGCACACCCGCAAGGACTATGTGCACTGTGTTGAAAAGCTGCGCCGAGCGTGTCCCGACATGGCTTTGTCGACGGACATCATTGTCGGGTTTCCGGGTGAAACGCAGGATGACTTTGAACAGACCATGTCTCTCGTTGAAGAGATTGTCTTTGCCCAGGCGTATTCGTTTAAATATAGCCCGCGACCAGGAACACCGGCTGCAAGCCTCCCGGACCAGGTGCCCGACGATGTAAAATCACAGCGCTTGTTGCGCCTCCAGAAGGTGCTTTCTGCGCAGCAACTGGCGTTTAATCGAAGCTGTGTTGGTCGTGTTCTGCCGGTGCTGTTTGAGCGGTCCGGGCGCCGCCCCGGTCACATTGTGGGGCGTTCACCGTATCTGCAACTGGTCAACGTTGCAGCGCCCGAAACATTGCTTGGAGGCATTTACGGCGTTGAAATTCAGGACGCAGGCGGCAACAGTCTTAATGGGGTCATGGTCGACCACGCATAAACGCGGGCTTTGTAGAGCATAATGAGGGCTTAAATTCGCATTTTTGCCAGTGTGTGTTACACTTACGCGCTCGTTTGGAAACTCGGCGCCATGCCGATTGGAGACACAAACTTGACCACCTATCGCGGATCATCCGCGGCCGGCGTTGGGGCCCCGTCAAAGAACCCTTCAGATACCAGCGCACGTATTGTTGTACCTTTTGAGGACAACAGACTGCTGACCCAGCTTCTCGGCGAATACGATTCTCACCTTGCATTGATCGAAGACCGGCTCGGCATCGAGGCGCAGCCGCACGGCAATGTTGTCATTCTCAAAGGTTCAGAGGCCGCGTGTGCAACGGCACAGGACGTGCTGGAATCGCTCTATCGACGGTTGGCAAAGGGCGAGACCGTGGGTAGCGGTGATTTTGATGGACTCATTCGTCATGGTGCAAAAAGCGAAGGCGTGAAAACGGGCCCGGCACAAATCGCGACACGCAAGCGCACGGTGAAAGCCCGGTCTCCATCGCAGTCCAGTTACATACGCATGATTGAGGCCATCGATCTTGTGTTTGGTATTGGCCCTGCTGGAACAGGTAAAACCTATATCGCGGTCGCGGCAGCCGCTCGTGCCCTGGAACAGGGTAAAATCGAACGCATTATTCTATCGCGCCCCGCTGTTGAAGCCGGCGAGCGTCTTGGCTTCCTGCCAGGTGATATGAAGGACAAAGTCGATCCTTATCTTCGACCGCTCTATGACGCGCTTTATGATGTTCTGCCGCCGGAAAAAGTTGAACGTGACATTGAGAACGGTGTGATTGAAATTGCACCACTAGCGTTTATGCGTGGCCGTACCTTAGCGCACGCCTTTGTGATTTTGGACGAAGCACAAAATACAACCAGCATGCAGATGAAAATGTTTTTGACCCGCCTCGGGGAAGGCTCAAAGATGGTCGTCACCGGTGATCCGTCACAGGTTGATCTCCCTCCAGGTCAAACGTCTGGTTTGATGGACGCGGTTGGCATGCTCCGGAACGTTGACGGTATTGGAGCTGTGACATTTTCTTCTGCCGATGTTGTGCGCCGTGATCTTGTTGCACGAATTGTTGAGTCCTACGAGCGTCAAAGTAAAGGCCGTGCACCATCAACGGCCCCCAAGAGCTAGAGATCATGGAACCAACGCTTAGCCGAGATCGAGGGTCTCAGGTGCGTGATGAAAGCACATCACAACTCCGGTTGTCTGCAGATGTTGTTTTGCAGTCGGAGGTTTGGCAGGAGATTGCTGACGTCGAAGCACTTATTAAGCAGGCCACGCACATTGTGGCCAGAGCAAATGGTGAACATTACTCTGGCGCTAAGTCCACCCAGACGGTCTCCGTTGTGTTGGCGGATGACGCACAGGTGCGGGAGCTCAATTTTGCACATCGCAAAATTGATAAGGCAACCAATGTTCTGTCTTTTCCGTTTGTACGTCTTGAGGGCGCAGAATTCGATGAGGACCAAGGCGGATATCTGGGAGATGTCGTCTTAGCGTTCGAGACCATCATGACTGAGGCCCGACAAGCGGACCGAGCCCCTAAAGACCACGTACAACACCTAGTCATTCACGGTCTCTTACATCTGTTGGGCTATGATCATGGAACAGATGCCGAAGCCGAGCGCATGGAGCAACTGGAAATTGAATTACTGGTGCGCTTGAATATTCAAAATCCGTACCGATAACCGTTTTAGGATTTGGTTTGAAGATGAGTACGACTCAGAAAGGCAAGCGGCAAGAGACTCCGGGCGCAACAATAGCGCGTTGGACGGCGGTAGCTGCCGAGAAGTTTGGGTTAGTCGGCTCAAGCTCCCTGCGGGACACCCTAGAGACCGCCCTTAAGGATGAAGCGCAGACGCAAAGCGGCTTTTCAGCTCAAGAACGTGAAATGCTGGTGAGATTGTTGCACTTCGGTGGCAGCCGGGTAGAAGATATCATGGTGCCACGTGCCGACGTTATAGCAGTCGACGAAACAGAGCTGCTGAGCGACCTTCTATTGAAGTTTAAAGACGGAGGTGTCTCACGTGTACCGCTTTATCGAGAGACACTCGATAATCCTGACGGCATGGTGCACATCAAAGATTTGTTCAGTTGGCTTTTGCGCCAAGGTGGACATCCGTCCGCGGACAAGAATGGTCACTCAAACGGTTCTGCACACGCTACCACACCACTTGAAACGGAGATCTCTTCGTTAGACCTCGGCTCTGTCGATCTAACGCGGCCAATTGGCAGCCTGAATATTCGCAGACCCGTTCTTTACGTTCCGCTCTCCATGCCGGCGATGAACCTTTTGATCCGCATGCAATCCACACGCATTCACATGGCGTTGGTGGTCGATGAGTACGGCGGTACAGACGGATTGGTGACTATCGAAGACCTGGTTGAGCAAATCGTCGGCGATATCGAAGACGAGCACGATGAAGCGGAGGCTGCGCACATTTCAGTCGACAAGGCCAATGGTCTTGTCGCATCGGCGCGTACGCCTGTCGAAGATCTAGAACAGCACTTGGGGTCAAAAATCTTAACAACTGAGGAGGAGGACGAAATAGACACTCTTGGTGGTCTGGTCTTCACCCTGGTTGGCCGCGTTCCTGCACGCGGCGAGATTGTACGACACGGCTCCGGACTTGAGTTTGAAGTGTTAGACGCGGACCCCAGACGCGTGAAGAAGTTGAAAATTCATCAGACTAAGTTCAAATCCGGAAAGAAGTCCAAGACGAGCGCACATCAAGCGTCATCGCGCTCAGGATAGCAGAGGCACGTTGCACATGGCATTAGCCAGCAAAAGTGCCGGATTCGGCTGGGGGACTGCGCTTACAAAATTCGCATCAAGAGTTCGCACCAGTGCAGATTGGAAACGCCTGGCTGTTGCGGTGCTGGCTGGTGCTGCAAGTGTACTGGCACTGGCGCCCTTTTTTGCCTGGCCCATTTTATTTGTCACGGTTCCCTGCCTGATATGGCTGATTGATGGCTGCAATCACGGTGAGAGCTTAAGAGACTCGGTTTGGTCCGCGGCACTGGCCGGATGGCTATTTGGCTTTGGTTACTTTTCAGCTGGACTGTTTTGGGTTGGCGAAGCCTTTTTGGTTCAAGCAGATTTATTTTTATTGGCTCTGCCGTTTGCAGTGACGCTGTTGCCAGCCGGTTTGGCACTCTTCTTTGCAGCAGCTGCTGCCGTAGCCCGCGTGTTTTGGATGCCAGGTTTTGCTCGTGTCTTGGTGCTGGCGGTCACGTTGACGATGGCTGAGTGGTTGCGTGGGCACGTCTTCACCGGCTTCCCCTGGAACACTTTGGGATATGGGTTCACTGCGTCATTGCCAATGATGCAAGTCGTGTCTTGGATTGGTGTTTATGGACTGACGATCTTTGTTGTCACGCTTTCGGCGGCACCGGCGGTGGCTGCGGTTGATGCAACAGAGCAGGATAGAGGCGGATGGGCGGCGGTTAAGGGCGCCGTTCTGACAGTCGTAATCTTGGCGTCCTTTTGGAGTTATGGCACATGGCGGCTCACGACTGCGACGCCGACGTTCGTCGAAGGCGTGCGCATGCGTGTGGTGCAAGCCAGTATTCCGCAACGCGAAAAATGGGTGCCCGAGAATCAAGAGCGGATCTTTGCAAGTCATCTGACCCTGTCACAGCAAAACGCTGCAGGTGTCGCAGATGACTTAGCAGGCATCACGCATGTGATTTGGCCGGAAGTCGCAATGCCATTCCTGCCACTTGAAATCCCAGCAGTGCAGCAGCGGATTGGCGCCATGCTGCCACCGGGCACGCATCTGTTGTCTGGCGCATTGCGCCGCGATCCACCCAATGTCAAACCTGGAGGCGCAAGCCCGACAAAACAATCCACACCGCGGCGTGCCTACAACAGCCTGCTGGTGTTTGATAGCGACGGCCAAGTGCCACTTATTTACGACAAGATTCATTTGGTGCCGTTCGGTGAGTACCTACCATTTCAGACGATACTTGAAGCGATTGGGCTGCGGCAACTAAGCCGTATGCGCGGTGGCTTTGCCTCCGGAGCTGAACCGAGGCCGTTACTTAACATTGGTCAAATGTCAGGCATCGCTGGGTTGATTTGTTATGAGGCCATCTTTCCTGGCCAGGTCTCGGCAGGAACCCGTCCTGAAGATCGTCCTCAGCTCTATATCAACGTCACCAACGATGGGTGGTTTGGAAACACCACTGGCCCGCGTCAACATTTCCATCAGGCACAGGTCCGGGCTGTAGAAATGGGTGTTCCATTGCTTAGATCAGCGAACAACGGCATTTCCGCAATGATTGGACCAGCTGGACGTGTTTTCCAGAGGTTGGATCTTAACCATAAGGGGTCGTTTGACGCTTCAGTGCCAAAGCCGCTGCGGCAAACAATATATGGGCGCTTTGGAGACTGGACACTCATTGGGCTTCTTGCCCTGTTTATGGGGCTTGTGTGTGGTTTGACAACGGCGCGTGCGAAGGGGTTGTGACTGGCCAAGATGTACACAGAACGTTCAAAAACGGAGTAATACACGTGCGGTGTCTAAGACCGAAGGTTGACGATTGCCACCACCGCACCTAGGAATTGAGCCCGTGAAGTTGGGAGGATCGACGAGTTTATGGCGCCTAAAACAGCAACCGTGGAGCAAACCGGTGCGAGTGCACGCGGCACGCGTCGCCCCAATCCAATTGATACGCACGTCGGAAGCCGCGTGCGTATGCGCCGTATGCTGCTTGGTATGAGCCAAGAAAAACTAGGCGATCATCTCGGCCTAACATTTCAGCAAGTGCAAAAATACGAAAAAGGTGTCAATCGCATTGGTGCCAGCCGACTTTATGACATGGCCAGGGTTCTGGGCGTACCGGTGCAGTTCTTTTATGAGGATGCGCCCGGTAAGGAGTCGGCATCTGCAGAAGTAGCTGGTTTCAGCGAAACACCTGACGAAAGCTATGTGATTGAGTTTTTGTCTAGTCGTGACGGTCTGGAGCTCAACAAGGCCTTTGTCAAAATTACTGATCCTCGCCTCAGGCGCACAATTATTGATCTGGTGCGTTCTCTGTCTGGTGAAGTTGAGTAGCCTGGCTGCTTCGTGTTCCGTGAGTTGAATTCTAAGTCGTTCCCCTGACATGCCGCAGATTGCGCGCTTGACCGGCGATCGAAACATTGTCAGAAACCGGCCATTGAACTTGGCTTTTTCCGAAAATTAGGGGGATGCAGCGTGACCCGGAAATCCTATTTGTTCACAAGCGAGTCCGTTTCAGAGGGTCACCCGGACAAAGTCTGCGACCGCATTTCTGATGAAATTGTCGATTTGTTTTATCGCGAAGGCGCGACAGCGGGGATTGACCCATGGCAAATTCGCGCGGCTTGCGAGACCCTGGCGACAACCAATCGCGTGGTTATAGCAGGGGAAACCCGCGGTCCCGATACCATCACGGACGATGATCTTGTTCAGGTCGTGCGCGATGCGATCAAAGACATTGGATACGAACAAGAGGGCTTTCATTGGCAGACAGCGAATATTGAAGTTCTGTTGCATCCGCAGTCGGCTGACATCGCACAAGGCGTTGATGCGGCTTCAGACAAGGCAGAAGGCGCTGGAGATCAAGGCATTATGTTTGGATACGCTTGCCGCGAGACGCCAGACTTGATGCCCGCGCCTATTTTTTACAGCCATAAAATTCTTGAACAGCTGGCAAAGGCACGTAAACAGAAAATTGGCGATGCAGGTAAGCTCGGTCCCGATTCTAAGAGCCAGGTTACGGTTCAGTATGAAGATGGCAAGCCAGTTGCGGTAACGCAAATTGTATTGTCGACGCAGCACCTGGATGACAACCTATCATCAGGTGATGTGCGCGCTATCGTTGAGCCGACAATCCGAGACGTGTTGCCAGCGGCTTGGGTCAACGACAAGACAGCCTGGCATGTCAATCCAACAGGTAAGTTTGTGATTGGCGGTCCTGATGGAGATACCGGCCTCACAGGGCGCAAAATCATTGTCGATACCTATGGTGGCGCCGCACCTCACGGTGGTGGTGCCTTCTCTGGCAAAGACCCCACCAAGGTTGACCGCTCCGCTGCTTATGCTTCGCGCTATCTAGCAAAGAATGTTGTCGCCGCCGGATTGGCTGACCGCTGCACCATACAGTTGTCGTATGCGATCGGCGTTGCTGAGCCGTTGTCGGTCTATGTTGACACCTACGGCACGGGCACGGTTGACGCGTGCAAATTAGAAGCCGTTTTGCGTGGCGTCATGGATTTGACGCCGCGTGGCATACGCAGCCACCTGGATCTGAACAAACCTATTTATGCGCGCACGGCAGCTTATGGCCATTTTGGGCGTACACCCGATAGTGACGGCGGGTTTTCGTGGGAGCGGACAGATTTGGCAGATGCCATCAAGGCTGCGATTTAGGACCCAGGTCGAGCTCCAGCCGTAGTGCGGCTTGCAGGAGACGTATCTCCATGGAAGGCGACGAACGTCAATCTGATGAACATCGACCTGTGGTCCACGAGGTACGCTCGTTTGGACGTCGCCGTGGACGCAAGCGCAGCGCTCGCCAAGATTCAATATTGCGTGACGGCTTAGCCCAATGGGGCCTTGATCTTGAAGGCCCATTGCCACCAGAGCCGCACGCCTTGTTTTCACCGACCCCGCCTGAGGTGTGGATGGAAATCGGATTTGGTGGTGGTGAACATCTGATTTGGCAAGCGGAACGAAATCCCGATGTTGGGTTTATCGCTGCTGAACCCTTTGAGGATGGTGTGGTCAAAGCCCTCACTGCGATCGCTGAGAAGCACCTCAAGAATGTCCGCATTTACCCAGGCGACGTGCGACCCGTGCTTCGCTCGTTGCCACAGGACAGCATTGCCCGAGCCTTCGTTCTTTTTCCAGACCCTTGGCC
>JAHZKN010000154.1 GCA_022600335.1 Alphaproteobacteria bacterium | reverse complement strand
CTCATTTCCAATATCCGTTATGAGTTTAAAACGCCCGTCTGATTGACGCTCCAGCTCGTCAATGCGCTGCGCCAAATGAAATTCTGCACCGAAGGGCTTGATCTGCTCCATCAACCGGTCGGTCAGTTCCTGGCCCGTCACAACCGGCAGAGCTGGAATGTCATAGATTGGCTTTTCTGGGTAAAGCTCTGAGCATTGCCCGCCAACCTTATCTAGAATGTCGATAACGTGACACTTGATGTCAACGAGACCCAGCTCAAACACGGCAAAGAGGCCAACCGGCCCAGCCCCAATGACGACAACGTCGGTCTCAATCACATCACGCGCAGAATGATCGTTGGCGCTAAGATCATCGCTTGCGGCGCTTATCGTCGACATGCCTAATCCTTCTGCTCGCAGCCCGGCTCGTAAGGGCGAGTGGCCATCGCTCCGGACCGCGCAACGTTAGAATTGTTTTTCCGGAACGCGCACAATCAAGCCATCTAAGTCATCAGAAACTGTGATCTGGCAACACAAGCGGCTCTCCTCACGCACGTTAAAAGCAAAGTCTAGCATGTCGTCTTCCATGCTTTCACGTTTGCCTACTTTTTCGCGCCAGGCCTCGTCAACGTAGACGTGACAGGTGGCGCACGCGCAGGCCCCACCGCACTCTGCTTCGATTCCCGGCACATCATTCATCTTGGCCGCTTCCATGACGGTGAGGCCATTTTCGGCTTCGACGACCTGTTTCGTGCCGTCGGGTTGCATAAATGTGATCTTTGCCATGAGGCGCGCTTGGCTCCTGCATACTGCCGACAAACCATCGGCAAGACTGCCCTCGCCGGGATGGGAAATCTTGCGTCAAACGCCAGTCAGCAGTCTCGTGGAATCTAACGTGGGGTCGCGTGACACTTAGACGCCGGGGCGTGCAAATTCAAGCGCAGAGGGCGGGCCACGATGTCTCTGCGACGCAGCGGATGCAACGACAGGGCCCTGTCATGGATTTCCGCAAGGGCTAAGGTATGTTGGGGAGACCGCGTCTGGCATGGGCGGGACATCGGAAAATGGCGTCTCGCCCTCATGCCGCATAGTGGGTGGTAATATAGGCCTCGGCCTCTTGGGCGGCATCTTCGATTTTCGCGATCAGGCACGAACAAGCCTCACCATCGCCAATGCCGCCAAGCTGCTCGGCTTCCAGGCCCAGCGCGGCCAACCGGCCAACGCCAACCGCACGGGCCGAGCCCTTCAGGGTGTGGGCGGCCACCACCCAGTCCTTGTCCATGGAGGCAAATTTTAGGGTTTCAATTGTCAGCGGAATTTGCGCCAAAAAGAGCCGCAAGATCTCGATTTCAAGGCTGCGGTCACTCAAGGTGTATCGGCTCAAATGGGCATGATCGAGAGGAGGCTCGCTGGGCTCTGGGGACCGGTTTAATTGAACCATGTTTTTTTGTGATTGTGTCATACGCATCATCCCCAAAACTTGCCAGCTACCAGGGGGCCAAACCCTTGCCTGACGGGCCGCTCCCAGCGCAACAGGCAGTGTGGCACAGGGCGCGCCAAGGCCTGGTTAAGCTCGGTGCAAGCATTTGAGGCACCGCGGCAAGGTTTTCGCAACCCAATCGGGTCTCAGTAAATGGGGCATAACGGGTTGTATTTCATCTTCTTTTGGCCCTAAACCGAGCATAGTTGTAGACTTCGGGACGGTGTCGATTCGAGCGTCTAAAAGCGTCGCTGCCGGATCGCCCCAAAAGCTCAAACCGTGGTGGAAAACAGCGGTCTAGAGCAACAAAAGTCAGACCTCGACTCTGGCGAATAAGATAGTCTGACGCATGATCAGCTGCCATCGGGGGCAGACACAGATTTCTGGGCGGGTGCATGGCTCAAGACCAAAGCAACGTGGTTCGGTCGACCACGGCGAGGGACGACAAGACTAAAGATGCCGACGCGCGTGGCTCAAGCGCGCCGACGTTGTCGATGTCGCTTGCCGATCAAAAGCAAACTATCGCGTCTCCACCACCGCTGCCCAAACCGAAGCAAAGCGCAAAGGCTTCTGCGCAGCCAAAAAAAGACGCTGCAACGCCCAACACTCCTTCTCCACAAAGCTCGTCTCATCCCGACGCCAAAGAGGGCACAGGCGATGCGCCCGCACGCCGCGTTGCACGCCGGCGTCCAGCGGGGCCCGTCAAGGGCACGATCGCGGCAAACGATGATGCCCCCTCCATTGGCGGCTTAATCTATGCGCTGGAACAAAAACCATCAAACCGTCCGTTTGTTTTTGCCGCCATCGCGAGTGCCATCTGGGCGTTGGCGGGGCTAAGTTTTGCCGCCGTCATAGCCTGGCAGGAACTTGGTGCCGGTGGCACCTTGATGAGCGTTCTGGCCCGGCCCTCCACCTTTTTTGCATTGACCGCCATTGTCGTCCCCATCGCAATTCTGTGGTTCCTGGCTTTGCTGGCATGGCGGTCTGAAGAATTGCGGCTACGCTCGTCCACCATGGCTGAAGTGGCCGTCCGCCTGGCCGAACCTGACCGCATGGCTGAACAATCGGTTGCCTCCCTTGGCCAGGCCGTACGCCGCCAGGTGGCTTTTATGAACGACGCGGTCTCGCGCGCACTTGGCCGCGCCGGTGAATTAGAAGCCCTGGTTCACAATGAGGTCTCGGCCCTTGAAAATTCCTATGAAGACAACGAACGCAAAATCCGCGGCTTGATCCAGGAGTTGTCGGGCGAGCGCAACGCCCTTGCCAACACCAGCGATCGTGTTGCAGGCACGCTGAGGCAACTTGGCAGCGAAGTTCCCTCACTGATCGAGAAACTGTCGCACCAACAAATCCGTCTGGCACAAATCATTCAACAAGCCGGCGACAATCTGACAACGCTTGAAACGTCAATCGGCGGCAATGTTGAGAAACTTGAAACCTCGCTTGGTGGACGTACCGAGG